>DAOWAN010000032.1 GCA_030634545.1 Candidatus Nanohalarchaeota archaeon | reverse complement strand
TGAGCATATATTTTGGAGAAAGGATGGAGGAATATTTATAAGATAAAGGAGGTATTATTATAAGCGCAATAGGAAGTTTCAGCAAAAATTGTTACACTCCCTTTTTTATCGATATCATAAACTTTATATACGATAAAAAATTTCTGAAAACAAAATCATAATTAAGCATTAATACGCGCATAACAAACCATCATCATCAGACTTCATATACTTCGGTCACAATTCTGCAGTGAGAACTTTATAAAGTGTTAAAAAACTCAACAACACAGTCACATTCATACTCCGTCAGAGATCAGCACACAATGGGTATTAGATACCTGCATCATCACGGAAATTTTACTCATACCCAGTCAATTCGATATCAGATATCTGCACAATTCCAATAAATCACTGCACATTATAGCCTCTTTTATTTCATATCAATTGCTCGTACTGGTTGCATCACAAAATGGTCTGAATCCAAATGAGTTTGGATTTATAGGGATATAACTGATTTTAGACCATATTACCCATATATGCACGATTTTGGACTATGGAATCCAACTATAGTGAAGGCATGAAATAAATGAGCAAACATCACCCAAAACCAATATGTCTTCGTCTATCCGGGCGAATCACAGATTCGCTGGATTTCGCAAATCGTACCGATTTCCTATATCGCCAAAAACGCATGTGTTTTTGCGACCATAAAATTCCCTTGGAATTTTAATGGTTGCGAAATTAGGAATTGGGTAGCAATTCCGCAATCCTAAAATTGCGTAGCAATTTTAAGGATATGGCAAGGCACTTCACTCAATTTATTAGTGCCTTGACTATAATTTCTGAAAATTTGCCTTAATTGGATATTTTCACCTATACATTCAATATCAACACACCTATTTAAATACCGCAAAAATCATATACACTGCAATTAGAACGAAAACTTTATAATGACCTACACCACTACAAAATAACAACTTAAACTGTGATACAATGAAAATACTCATAACCGGCGCAGCAGGCTTCATTGCAAGCCACGTCGCAGACATGCTCCTAAAAAGAGGCGACAAGATCATCGCCATAGACAACTTCAACAACTACTACAGCCAAAAAAGCAAGCGCTCAAACATAAAGCAGGCAGAAAGCCACAAAAACTACACCCTCTTCGAAGCAGACATCCTCGACACAGAAAAGATAAGGTCAATCTTCAGGCAGACCGCCCCCGACAAAGTCATCCACCTTGCCGCAAGAGCAGGAGTCCGCCCGTCCCTCGAAAACCCGCAACTATACGCAGACGTCAACATCAAAGGCACAATCAACATACTCGAACTAAGCCATGAATTCAGCATAAAAAACTTCATCTTCGGCTCATCCTCAAGCGTCTACGGCTCAAACAAAAAAATCCCGTTCAAAGAAACAGACCCTGTAGACAACCCCATCTCCCCCTACGCAGCCACAAAACGCGCAGGAGAACTCCTATGCTACACCTACCACCACCTCTACAACCTAAACATATCATGCATGCGATTCTTCACAGTCTACGGCGAACGAGGCAGACCAGACATGGCTCCATACAAATTCACAAAAGCCATAAACGAAGGCAAAGAAATAACAATGTACGGAAACGGCACAACACAGCGGGACTACACCTACGTCGCAGACATAGCCCGGGGAATAATAGCTGCCCTCGACAAAAACCATTCTTACGAGATATTCAACCTCGGAAACTCAAAAACAGTACAACTAAAAGAACTCATAGAAACAATCGAAGACGCAGTAGGAAAAAAAGCAAAAATAAAACAACAGCCAATCCAGCCCGGCGACGTAACAATCACATACGCAGACCTCACAAAATCAAAAAAACTCCTCAGCTACAACTCAAAGACATCAATAGACGAAGGCATAAAAAACTTCGTAAAATGGTATAAAGAAGAGCGCGCCTGAAAACCAATCATACCGCCGCAAACCCATAATAAAGCATTGAGATGCGCATAACAAACCACCACCATCAAACATTATATGCCGGTTAATTCATCTTTCTTCCTGTTGATTGCTTCAACTAACTTTTCATCAAGTTCACCCCCAGCCAGTTTCATCTTCATCACAAATTCTCTTGCATGCTGCATTATCTCATCTGCTTCTTCGTAACTTATTGAAACCCCATACTGGACAGTCTCTCTTGCCATTTTGGCTTTCCACATATATAGTTGAAGACATAACTATTTGGACAAATGTCTTCACCATATAGATTAACATCTCTTGGTTTTTGGTTAAATTTGTCCATTTAGTAACGACGTTAACTATAATCAATATATTTTTCATTTATAGTTATGGCTTCAATCTTGTCTTTCCTCTCTTTAACATCATTGAATTTATCAATAACTTCCCTCTTTACCTGTTCCCCAAAGAAGTAATCCAAAACCGCAACCGTCGTCGCGTGTTCCTTACTTTCCAACCCTATTTTTGCAAGCAGTGACAAAACCGATTGATACATCGCATAATAAGCAGTTATAACCACCCAATCCTCATGACCCATTTTGCTCATATCCGTCATAACAATCAGATTATGATCTGCTTTCTTCATGTGCCCTTCACTCAGAGAATTGTTCGGACTCATAACCTTAAGCCCTCTTTTACCTTTCGATCTTCTAAGAGCACCTAAAAGTATTCCTTTGGAATTCATTTTTCAAACACCAGCTTCACAAAAGTATCGACACCGTACAACACAGAATGGTTTTTAATGATTTCTATTATTATGGCTTCATCTTTCTGCTTTTTAAAATCTCCGCCAGTCATTATTATAGGCGATATTTCCTTTCCGTATTTAGCATAAATTTCTTTTGTTATTTTCTCAACACCAGGTACATTCTTGCCTATAAGAAGAATGTCTATATCGCTTTCCTTCGTTGCAGTGCCTTTTGCATACGATCCAAACAAAACAATAGCCATCCTTCTTTTGTTAAGCGATTCCATACTGTTTACAAAATCATCCAATATCAATTTTAATGCCTTATCTGCATATAACTCTTCTCTCTTTTTAATTTCATTCAACTGTATCAATACAAGTGTCTTCTCATTATTAAGATTCAAAGAACAAAGATATGCTTTTCCTGCCCTTATCTTTGTAATCACATCTTCATCACATAACTTGTTGGTAATTTTATGGACAAAAGAATAATATTCGCCCAGATTTTTTGCAATCTCATTTATCGTAAATCTTTTTTCCATATTTTTGGAAAGCAGATCAATAATTTTTAATTCAAGAGTCATATTATCACTTTAACTGATAACATTATCATTATTTGAGATATATATACTTTTCGGTGTTTTTGTATAGTTGAGGTCGTTACTCACTGAACAAATATCGCCTATGAACCGATATACCTCAATCTATATGGAAAAGACATCAGTCCAAAAAGTGATGTCTTTTACTATATATAATACCAAATAGTGCGATTTCACACTTCAGTAAATATTCAACCTCGGAAACTCAAAAACCATCCAACTAAAAGAACTCATAGCAGCAATCGAAGACGCAGTAGGAAAAAAAACAAAAATAAAAAAAATCGCCTGAAATCCGTTATACTCACAACAAATACTGCACCAATAGTGACGTATGCGGCAAAGCCACACGAGAATATCTGGCTTTGACTGCATCCCAATCGGAGCAAGCTCCGGGGTATTACGCGGATTTCTAAGCCGGCGATTTTTAGTCTTCCCAAGTGATTTATATCCGCAGCAAGCTGGGGGTATTGATCCACGTGGGAATAAAACAACAGCCAATCCAGCCCGGCGACGTAACAATCACATACGCAGACCTCACAAAATCAAAAAAGCTCCTCAGCTACAACCCCCAAACCTCCATTGACCAGGGCATAAAAAACTTCGTAAAATGGTATAAAGAAGAGCGCGCGTAAACATCTGTTTTGCAGCCCCCGCCAAAACAGAATCTTTTTAAACATCCATAGCAGTTAGATATATTAGTGACTACAATGAAATTCAGAATAATTATAGAGCAGGATGAAGATGGGGTATTTGTAGCTGAATGTCCTGCCCTGCCCGGATGTATCTCTCAGGGGAAAACCCGTGCCGAAGCTATCAAAAACATCGAAGATGCAGCTCAAGGCTATTTGGAAAGCCTGAAAAAGCATAATGAACCAATCCCGCCATCAATAGAAGAAGAAATGATCGGGATATGTATCTAAATTACCTGTTGGTCTCTCATGCAGAGAGATTATTAAAGTTGTTAACAAGTTAAGCTATGCAGTAGACCACCAGACTGGAAGCCATATTGTTTTAAGACAGAAAGATCACAGTTCCGAACCATCATGAGATTGCAAAAGGGACCTTAAGATCAATCATAAGGCAACTTGGTTTAACAAAAGAACAATTTTTAGAACTTCTTTAATGCATCATACCTCTTACTCACACACGCCTCTGCGCACTCACTCCCCGAAAAACTCATAAACCCAGACCTTAGTCCAAAACCCATCATCCTTCTCAAACACCACCTTCATCCCCTCAACCTCAGAAACAATCTCCCTGTCAATCCTCATCTTCGACATCTCATCAATAATGACATACCCATGCCCACTGGAAACAACCTCCGAAAACTGCCCTGCATCAAGAATCGGCGTAACATTCGTATACCTCTCCATCCCCTCATCATTCAGCCACCCGCGAGTATTATTCATCTTCGAAAAATCAAAAGCAAGCCAGTAATCCGGCTTTCTAAGATAGATCTCCGTAAGCGCAGTATACACAGTGATAACAGTATCATCATTGGAAGCATCTATTGCATTAAGCGCCCCTCTCATATCCGGCTGCGGCGTATCTGACTCAAGCCACAACTTCGACTGCGGCGCAAAAACAGAATTATGCGACATAGCAAGCCCCAAAATCACAACCATCACAACCAGAGAAACCCTCTTATCCCTGAACTGCCGCGCAACATAAAAAAAAGCCGGCGCAGCAAAAATAAACAAAAACACCGTAAGATACAGCATATACCTATACGCCATAAGATGCACAAGCATCGAATGCAGAAAAAACGCGACAGCCCCGCCCAAAAACAGCGCCATCGCCCCCTTGTTCCGCCTAAGCAAAAACACACCTATAACAGAGACATAAAGAAAAACAAAATACTGCTCATGGAAAAAACCATAATACTGCCGCGTATAATTCATCTTCATATCAAGAATCATGACATCCTTAACAATAGCCTGTCCGATATACGCAAAAGCCGGCAAAATCAAAGCCCACACAGGCAGACTGACCCTGACCCCCTTAAACCTCCCGCAATAAAACAGGAACGTAAAAAAATAGACAATCAAAAGCACCATCGCAAACTGATGAGTCATAACCGCAAGAACAGTAAACCCTGTAAGATACAAAAGACTCCTCCCGCAAGGCTTCTTCACAAACACCATAAGAAAATACAAAGACACAAAAAAAAGCAGCACAAACAGCGAATAATGCCTCGCCTGCCTCGACCACGCAACAAACAACTCCGAAAAACAGACAAAACACGCAGGAATAAGCGCCATATAATCCCCCGCATCATCCTCTCCAAAAACCCTCCTCGAATAAAAAAACACAGCAGCAATAAGCAAAGTACCGAAAACAACCGACGGGAACCTCATCATCCACTCATCATACCCGAACCTCCCAAAAACAAACAGCACCGCTGAAAACGGCAGATGCCGCAGATACCTCGTATCTGAATCAAACATCGGAATCCCGTATCGTTCCATATTCATAGTAGAAAGCACACTATAAGACTCATCCATCCAGTAAGAATGATAACTAAGATCATACACCCTGATAGCAAACCCCCACATCAAAAGAACAGCAAGCAGAATCAGAACCTTTTTATCCATACATATCGCTTTTGCACTGATAGTATAAAAAGATATCTAATCATTCAGCCAATATCCTGATAGCCTCTCTTTGAACTTTCAAAACCAATTCCTTAATTTTCTTCAGCTGTTCTAAATCAATACTCGTCTCCACACCATAAGTTGAAATTTCACGCTCATGCCTTACACTTGGATTTTCCAGACTTTCTTCAACATCCAGCGTATCGAACTGCAAAACAATATCTTTTTCAAGATCAAGCTTTCCATCTTCTATAAGTTTAAGCAGTGCTGTCATAGTGCATGACTGATTTCTTGAAGCATATCCGTATTTTGCAAGTATTGCCAAAAAGCAGTGATAGATTGCATAAAATCCGACATTCAAAGCCCAATCATAAATTTTTAATTTCTCAAGAGCCTGCAATACTCCATAGTTATATTCTGATTTCTTAACATGCTTTTGCGCAAGATATAAATCTGGTTTTACCTCAACAAGCCGTCTTGAATCTTTCAGGCACCATTTAAGATGATTGTCTATTTGAGGCATTTAATCACATCAACATATTTTTCCGGGTTGTGGAATATAATATTCTCAGACATTATGCTATAAAAAACTCTATCATCTTTATTTGACAGCAGATCTTTCTCCAACATATCCATATACCTTATCGGTTTTTCCATTAATTCAGATTTTCTTATTTCTTCTTTTATTTTTTTAATTTCACTGGATACTTTATTGTCATAAACAAGCAAAACATCAATATCATTGAAATTCTCAGTCTTTACAGATGAGCCAAAGACCAATCCCAGTTTGATATGCGGTGCAAATCTTTTCAGGCTATGCGATAAGACAACCAGCCATTTAGGAAATTCTCTTTCTTCTAAACTTAACAGATATTCAATGAATTTAATAGCGAAATTATCTCCGTAATTATATGAAAAATATCTGGAATTACCGATCTCTTCTTTAACCAAAAGTTGTTTATCAGATAATATATTACATAACTTATTTGCATGAGCATGATTTATATCGAGCGCCCCTGCTAATTGCCTGGCATTATACCTGTCTTTGTAGTGCTTAAATAAATATTTCGCTATCAGTATCTCTATCTTTGTAAATTGTATGTTTTTAGCATCCATGTGTATGTTAATAACATACGAGATATATAAAACTTTCTGTTGGCATGTTTCATATGGAAGTCTGCATATTTGTCATATATATGCCGGCATGCTTCAATTCATATATCCATACTCTGGTCCGGAAACGCCTGTGCAATTTACCTATTGGATTTGACTGCTCGTCTGAACTTTGCAGTCCTTGACAATCACACCAGAAGCCACTTCCATAATGGCACAAACTTTACATTCTTACCTTTAAAGACCACTTCTGCCTCATAATCCCACGTGATAACAAGCAGATCGTCACATTTTAATTCTTCACTTGCCCTGGCAAATGCTTTTAATTCTCTCTCCTTTATATCATGACTTTCAGCATTATAGCATACCTGGATCAACTGCTTTACTTTCCTGCTGGATTTAACAACAAAATCAATTTCCCTCTGCCGGTAATCCTGCCAGTAATATATCTCAATATCCGGGGTGGATGCCTGCCTTCTCTTCAACTCAACAGCAACCATATTCTCAATCAGCTTCCCCCTGTTCTCCATGAATTTAAAGCCAATAGAAGTAAAAAATCCATTATCAATGCAATACACTTTTCTCGGCGCCCTCTCCTGCTCCTTTAAGGAAAACGAAAACCTGTCTATAAAGAAAAACAGGTTTGCTGTCTGCAAATGTTCTGAAAACCTTGAAATTGTTTCAGTAGGTATTTTCAAAAAATCCTCTGCCCTCCTGTAAGCAATAAGCGATGCGATATTAGACACATAATATTTTGCCAAAGACTTTATTTTATCAATGCTTCTGACATTATACCTAGAAATAATGTCTCTGCTCAATATCGTATTATAATATTCTAAAACAATCCTGGACTTAATTTCCTCATCCTCAATCAGGACAATCTCCGGAAAACCGCCAAACTTAATATACTCCCATATATATATTTTGATTTTGCCGGCATTCAGGTACATCTCCCTGTCACTATCAGCCTTTATTTTTTTAAACATTAAAAACTCACGAAAAGACAACGGGAATACCTCGAATGTTAACTGCCTCCCTGTCAAAACAGTAGCTAATTCCGCACTCATCAATTTTGACGAAGATCCCGTAATCACAATATTGGCTTCTTTTCTCTCATTCAGGCTTCTTACAAATTTTTCCCACTTATCAACTTCCTGTATTTCATCTAAGAATAAATACGGATTACCTTCAGTATCCATGATCTCTATGTAGCTGTCATAGATTTTCAGAAGCATCTTCAAATCAGTTCCTTCAAATATTGGCTCTTCAAAATTTACAACCAGAGTATTTTTTTTTGCTACTCCACTTTCAATAATACTTTTTACCAATTGCTTTACAATATACGACTTCCCGCATCTCCTGATTCCTGTGATTGTGATGACTTTATTGTACTTAAGTGTGCCATATATCTTATCAGTAATCCCTCTCTTCACACCAGTATCAATATCTTTTTTCCAGAAATTCGATGATTTCTCCTTTATCCATCATAAACAATACCTTTTTTTCTTATCTTGTCATATCTGTATGACAAAACGTTATATATTTGTCACATACGCACACCCAAATTCAACCACCTAAAACTCATAAACCCTGACATTGATCCAGAACCCATCATTTAATTCAATAGCATCAAGCGCACTTCTCATATCCGGCTGCGGCGCAAAAACAGAATTATGCGACATAGCCAATCAAAGAACATCCATCTCTACATCTCCCGCAGGCTCAAAATGCACCCCGCCAGAGACAACCCACCCGGAGAACGTATGAGTTGCAGACACATTTGAACTGACAGTATATGTATGGACAATATCCTCTACATGAGTACCGATAAAGTCACCCTCAACAACAAACCACCGAAGCATCCTTTTAGAAGCATCATAATACCCCGTCCCATTATTCGTAACCTCTATACCCTCAGGGATATACTCCTTCACAATATAGTATGGGCTCACCTCAGACTCATTGATATTCACAGTCAGAGTCACATTGAACTCAGTATCTTTCAGAGCACTATCAGGAAGATCGCGGGTCACAGTAAATGAACCATATACTGGCGGTTCATAATGCGACAGACAATCCTCATCTGTATAACCATCACAGTCATCATCAATACCATTTCTGCATATCTCGTCAGGTTCATCCATGCACACAGCACACGTCATATATTCTGTACATGTATTATAGTCCATACATGTATTCATTACACCCTCGTCAACCTCACCATCGCAGTCATCATCAATGCCATTACAGACCTCCAGTGCACCGGGATATACATATGGATTCGTGATATTGCAGTCAAGATAATCTGCCCATTCATCGCCGTCTGTATCATTCAGCTTAGATGAGTTTATTGTACATTCAAGAGTATTATCTCCTTGTGTCATATACTGTTCCATGTAATTTTCTACTGTACCGAAAATAAACTCCTTATTCTGGGTTTCAGGTCTGATCTTATATGTGAACACAGTATCATTTATTGTTGTACCATAATAAGTTGATTCTACCACAAACCATCTCAACAATCTCTCATCAGGATTATAGTGTCCTCCATTGGCATCAGTCACTATAAACCCTTCAGGAATATACTCATTTAAAACCATGACTAGAGGCATATTACTCTCATTGGCATCAACATATACAGTTACCTCCACATCCTCATCAACAGTACACGTATCCGGAAGTACCCGCTCTGATGTGAACCTCCCCGGGCATGTGTTGGGAGCAGACGGCGGATTGCACATATCCCTGCCACTTGGACGTTTGACAAGAGTAATAATCTTTGGGTCAGTATAGTATGCGTAAGTGTGATCAGGTATTACTGACATCTTTATCTCGTAGTCCCCTTCAAGACCGTACCTGTTATAGTATCCGTATTTTAGTGTATTCCATGTGACATTATATGCTATTTCACTTAAACTGCTGTCATGATCATACCCGTATCCATAACCATACCCGTATCCATAACCATAATACTGCCAGTAATTTGTTGTGTTATCATATCCCATGCGTTCTCCCTGTGCCTGGGTGACCATCCTTATATTTTTGATATCCAATGCGCGGCATCTGAAGACAGCAGAAGATTCAGGCATAATAGTACCGTCAGGATAGAATGAGCATGTCATCTTACTTGCATCCGGATTAGTTATCTCAACCGTGATCTTCTGTATCGGTATGCGCTCCATAGGACCCAGGTCAATATCAAAAACAAAACTTACAACATCTCCCCTGTATGCAAAATCCGGCAGATCTTTTATCTCAAGAATCACAGCATCCGCAGGTCCTGCTACAACCAAAAGCGCAATCACAGAGATAGAGATGATAATACTAAGAAAAGAATTCTTCTGTAACCCCCACTGCGACATATACATATTCATTGTTGCACCATTCAACTGACTGCAGCAGTCAAATGTGGAACCCCTTCCTCTCCTGCCATCATCAGTAATATATATATATAACTATGCTTTTCAGTCTTTATAAATGGGTATTGTTCCAAAAAAACAATATTTGGCGCATGACTTCCTGTGTGATCAGTCAGGCATGCGTATATTGGCATTCATCCTGCAATGAAGAAGAATATGGGCTGGATGACAAAAGCTTAAAAAGATATGGGTTCATATTTGCTATAACTACTGAACAATTAGTTCACATTGTATTTCATCGGGTGTGGTAACATGAGAGGAAAATCAGAATTCAAATCAATGACAATCATTACATATATTTCAATAATCTTAGGGGTATTGCTTCTTGGCGTGCCTGGTTATTCTGATGATGCGACACTTAGCCTTGATATAGATCTGGTCAATGATACTATATATACAACCATAACTATGCATGGGCAGCTGCTTGTAAGCAGCATACCAAAAGAAGGTGTGAAAATCGGAATTCATGCCGATGACCAGGACAGCAACCACATATTTGCCGATGAAGTGACTACAGGCGTAAACGGACATTATACCACATTCTTTAAACTGGAAAATACACAGATCGGCACATACGAAGTCTTTGCATCTGCATCAAGCACACAGGTAAGCGGCGCTTCTGCCAGCAGTTATTTTACGATCGGCGATTGCACAGAAAACTGGACCTGCTCAGACTGGTCAGCATGCACAACAGATAACAAGCAGACATGCACATGCACAGATAATAATCATTGCGGCACAGATAATGATAAGCCCGCATCAACCAGGGACTGCACCCCGACCTGTGCAGAACTTGGAGGACAGATATGCACCACTTCACAGAGCTGCGACGGATCATTTGTAGATGCTTCTGATACCAGCAGATGCTGTGAAAGCACATGCAGTACATCCTCTTCCTCATCATCAGGCAGCGGGAGCAGCACAACTGCCTCTTCAGATGAACCAGAAGATGAGCCGATACCCAAAGAAGATCCTGTGCAGGATATCCCAGACACCGGAGAGCCGGTGATTGAGCCGGATGTTGAACCGGTAAATGAGACAGGCAATATCTCATCCACAGATACACACACTGATGAGACAACAAGCGCACCGAACCAGATAAATGATGATACCCCGACCGGCGGAGTCATATCCTTCCTGGCGCAAAGCAGATGGGCTATTGTGAATACACTATTGATTATGCTGATACTCTTCTTTGCACTAAGAATTTCAAGGGCAGGTAACAGCAAAGAACATGCTCCAGGTAAATACTCCTACAGCCCGAAAACCCAAAAAAGAGGACTTGCAACATGCATTTCAAACCTCGCCAGTATAGCCCAATTTTCAGATGCTGCTTTACTGCACAACCGCCATGGATCAGGATCAAAAGATAACACAGGCATCAGAAAAATAAAAGTGATGGTGCCTGGTGATGACTAAACTAATATCATGTATAAAAATTTATAGATACAATGAAAAAGGTGAATATTATGAATAGATTGATAATTGCTTCAGCAATACTATTATTTGCTGTATTTGCAGGTATCGGAAATTGTTCCGAAAATATTGTGATTACAAGAACACTTGAAGGACCAGTAGGTCCGGGAGAAGTATTTGAAGTGACACTGGATGTGGACATCTCAGAGGATAACAAGCCTCAGACATACATTCTTTCAGAGGAAGTCCCGCAGGGATTTGAGATTGTTGACACTGATGCAAGGATGACCGCTGAAGTCATAGATGATAATACAGACCATGAGCGATCAGTGATGAAATGGGTTGTAATTGAAGGGCTTTTCGCAGGCAAAGTAGAGGACGCACGTTATGTCTATCATCTGCGCGCACCCGACACAGGGGGCGAATATGCTTTAATCGGAAGTGCTCTTCTTAAAGACAAGACAAGAGTCGAGACCATCGGATCAGCAGGAATCGTAGTTGATGAGAGCATCGACAATACTGTAACAGGCATGCCAATAGTATCTTTTGCGAACGCTGCACCCGTTGTTGCACTGATTGTTGTACTGTCTGTTGTTGTGCTGTATTTCAGAAAGAAAACCAGCGCAGGGAATGTGAAATGATTATGAAGTGCGTTTTTAGTGCTATGATTGTATTGCTTGGAGTTTTTATACTTTCAGGTATGTCATATGCAGATGCGCAGATAAGTGCAGCCCGTACCATCCCGGATTTTGTTGACCCCGGTGAAGAATTTCAGGTAGTCATAACTGTAGATAACCCCTCGGAAATTTACATCCTGTATGAAAAAATCCCGCAAGGAATTACTCTTATAGGCGCTGAGCCAATGTACATTAATTATAATAAAGATAGTGGAATAATCCAGTGGGTTTTTACTCCCGGTGGAGTGCACACATACACATATACATTGATCAGCCATGAGTCAGGGAAGTATATTCTCAATGGTAATGTCGTTGCTGACGGAGATGATTCAGTATCTATAGAAGGCAATATTGAGATCAAAGTATGGGACAACTGCACAGAGGACTGGACATGCGGGTACTGGTCAGATTGTATTGACAGCGAGCAGACAAGGTCATGCAGGGACCAGAATAGTTGTTTATTTCGCATTAATATGCCGACGCTAAAACAGACCTGCACAGTGGAAGATCCAGAGACACAAGATGATATCCCTGTAACAGATGATTCGCATGACACCGCGCCAGAGCCGGAAGATGTTGCAGTCACTAGCACAGATGAAGATACAGTCGACGAATCTGTACCTGAAGAGACTCATGTGCCGAAAGAAGAACCGCATTCAGATGATGAAGATACAGTTGTGCCGGACAGCGCAGAAGACACAGAAATAGCCACAGGTGAACTGATAACCGGTGATGCGATCGCATCCGGCAATGATCGGGATACAGAAGGGAATGCAGTATCCGATGAATCTCTGCCTGTAGTTGACGAAAGCACCGCAGACAATGGAATCCCGCTATTCACAAAACTTCTTGGCTTTATCTTACTTACAGAAATCATCTTTTTGATAATCAGGACAAAAGGAAAGTAAACAATATCTTTGATACAATAGTCAATTGTTACCGACCAATGTTTACAAAAAATGCAAAAGATTTAATAAATTGGATTCCAAATTAATCCAGTGTGTTTTGAGATATCCACAGCATGTGTTAACACAGAGGTGTTTATGAATGAAAGACAGATTATATTCCGGGATGATTATAGGACTTTTATTGTTTAGTATGTGTGCTTATGCTGATGTGAATACTCTCAGCGTGTTCTATGATGGCGAGGCATCGAATGTTGTTCATTTACCCATCGGGGGTGGATCAGATAGCTCTACAAAGATTACGCTTGCAAGAGAGTTATTTGTTATCGGCTCAAGCATAGATATCATGGGTCTTCCTATTGAGATTGATAATGCTGTTGATGCTGTTCTTGTGACTGATGTCTCATATAGTATGAATGGTGTAAAACTTGATGAGGCCAAGAGTTCTAATATAGAGTTCATAAAGATGGCAGTTTATGATTCTTCTCCAAACTATGTCGGTCTTGTGAACTATAACTCTTATGTGGATTGGGTGCCCTTGACACAGGACAGGGATGCGCTTATCGATAAAGTCAATTCATATTACGCATGGGACCAGACATGCATCTCCTGCGGAATCGTGCGGGCAACACAATTGCTGGATGCGGGAACAAATCCATGGCGCGTCATGATAGTTCATACAGATGGCAAGGCAAACAGGTATATTAACGGGACATATGATAACATTGGCGAAGGATCGCGAAACGAGGCAATCCGCATGGCAGAGGAGGCATGGGAAAAACATAATATCTCAGTCTATGCAATTGCATACGGCAGTGATGCAGACACAGGAACCATGGCAGATATTGCTGATGCAGGCAATGGCGGGTATTATTATGCGGCAGAGAATAACCTGACAGAAGTATACGTAACTATACTGAAAGAGATTTTCACAGAATATCCAGAAGACGTGAGGCTTGACATAGGCAGTACAGGAAGTGCAGAATGGCTATCTCCTGATGTGTTCAATACATCAGAGACATTTACAGGATTTGAGCATAGACTGAATTCACTGCTCCAGACATGCGACACAGACCCATGCAGCGGGTGTTCTTATGATGCCTCAGATGATGAATGCACAATTGATTTTAAGTTCATATCCACCGGTCCGGGAATCGTATACGCAGACAATTTGAATATCACATATGATACTAATGTGAACATGTTTGATTATGATGATGACGGGATTGTGAATATTGATGATAACTGCCCGTTTGTTGCAAATCCCGACCAGACAGATACAGATGGTGACGGCATAGGCGATGCCTGCGATGATGATGATGATGACAGCGACGGGGTAGATGATTCAGTGGATGTATGCCCGGGCACAGCGCCAGGTGATATTGCAGACACGTTAGGCTGTTCATGCGCCCAGAAGACCTGCGATGACCAAAACCCATGCACAGACAACTCCTGCGACCCGCAGACTGCAGGATGCATATACACAGATGATGATACAAACACCTGCGGCGAATCAAGAGACTGCCAGGAAGACCACTGCGATACAAACCCGCCTTATGAAAACTGGCTTGACTATCCTGGTGACGGACATGATTACTGCTCTGGCGGAACATGCACTGTATACTCATGTGAACTCATAAGCTCTATCTACTGTGGTGGATGCGACCCTGATGATGATGATGACAGTGTAGCAGATTATGAAGACAACTGCCCGCTAGTACCCAACCCTGCTCAGGAAGATACAGACAGTGACGGCATCGGCGATGCCTGCGATGAAGATGATGACAACGACGGTCTAAGTGACGATGAAGAGGCAAACCTTGGCACCGATCCAAAGAACCCTGATACAGACGGCGACGGATTAGATGACTTAGAAGACCCATTCCCTCTTGACCCGGCTCTTCCCGGCAGTGACAGTGACGGCGATGGCTACTTTGATTATGAAGACAACTGCCCGCTAGTACCCAACCCTGCTCAGGAAGATACAGACAGCGACGGCATCGGCGATATATGCGATGAAGATGATGATAACGACGGACTGAGTGACGATGAAGAGGCAAATCTAGGCACAGATCCAAAGAACCCCGACACAGACGGCGACGGATTAGATGACGGAGACGACCCGTACCCGCTGGACCCAACTCTTCCCGGAAATGACAGTGACAGTGATGGCTACTATGATTATGAAGACAACTGCCCGAATATTGCAAACCCCGACCAGACCGATACAGATAATGACGGCATCGGCGATGCCTGCGATGAAGATGATGATAACGACGGTCTCAGTGACGATGAAGAAGAAAACCTTGGCACAGATCCAAAGAACCCCGACACAGACGGCGACGGATTAGATGATAATGTCGACCCGTACCCTCTTGACCCGAATCTCCCGGATATGACATCTCCACTACCGCCAGTCAATCTTACTGCTGTAGCAGTTGCAGAGGGTGTAATCCGGCTGACATGGGTATCATCTGCATCAGATGATGTGGCAATGTATAATGTTTATCGTGCGCTAAGTGATACAGGCTTTGATTATCCAAACCCGGACTTCAGTATCGATAAAGATGAAAACATGTTCAATGATACTGGTCTTCTGAATAATACAGAATATTTCTATGTTGTACGCGCAGAGGATGGCGCAGGAAATGAAGAGAATAATACAAACATTGTATCTGCAACTACACTTGCTGCCGGCGAAGATGAGGATCCGGATGATGACGGGCTTCCATCAGGCTGGGAAGATGAATATAACCAGTCAGATAACCTGCTTGATCCAGAACAGAATGATACAGACGGCGACGGTGTATTTGACGGTGATGAGGACCCTGATGACGACGGACTCAGCAACGAGGATGAATACCAGTACGGCACAGACCCGAACAACCCGGATTCAGATGGCGACGGGATGCCTGACGGATGGGAAGCAGACAATGGTCTTAACCCCCTTGACCCTACAGACGGCAATGATGATAATGACGGTGACGGACTCAGCAACGGGGACGAATACCAGTACGGGACAGATCCGAACAACCCGGATACAGACGGCGACGGGATAAATGACGGCGACGAGGTAAGAAACGGGACTGATCCGCTTAATCCAAATGACCCTCCAAAAGTATTGCCCGGGGGTGGTGGCTCGACTCTGGGAGCGTATTCTTCACCGGCACAGACAATAAATCTCATAGTGAGTGATGTGCCCAGGCTTGAGATAAAGACAATCGAGATGCCTGAGTTCATGATTGTGGATGAGCCTTACAGTATTGTTGCTGTCATCAAAAATACTGGTAATCTTACTTATGATGTGGAAGTTGATGTAGGTATGCTTGGTATGAACTTCACCTCTGCAGAGACCATTGATGCAGGAGATGAGCAGACTTATGTTTTTGATGTTATTGCCAAAGCAGGGCATGTTGGTGAGCATAAGGCACACTTTATAGTACAGGCAGATGGCAAGAAGATAGAGCGGTTTGTAGAATATAGCGTATGGACGCAGGATGAGTTTAAATACAGGGATCAGCTTAGGATAATCGGTCCCGGGATTACTGTCGATAAGTCCGGCACATATGTAACCATAGAGGGATGCCTGATCTATGATGATTCCGATACTCTTTTAGTATACATTGATGATATATTTGCTGCAGAGATTACACCGTCTGATGATGGCTGCTTTAAAAAAGAGATTTGGATTGAACTTGATCCCGGCGTACATAAACTGAAGATAACTGCGGGTGACAGGATATATGAGCTGGAGTTCACTGTTGATGCTGTTAAGAGCGCAGATAAAATAGCAGATGAAGATAGGGAAGTGGCTATTGATACACCTACAGGTTCTCTTATTGCCAGGTATGTCAATACAAAGAGCATGTCTCTTATAATTCTTATTTTGCTTATCAGCGGAATGTGGGTGAAGAGAAAAGATATTGCAACGTTTTTCAGCGGTTCCGCTAAAGGCGCTGATTAGTGAGTTTAGAATGATGCCCCTTAAGCTTGCTATGGGTTTTTCTCAAATAGCCCAAAAGAGCCTATGATTTTTCATTGCCGGCAATCGCGCGGTCAAATAGGCGACAGCATCTATGATTTTTGATTACCGCCTTGGGTTCATACCCGGGAGTTCTACCCCGGAGATAGGCGATGCCTAAAATTCATTTTATTGCGAAACCATATGCTTAAGGACAGATGCAAAATAACTTTCGTATTTTACAACCCTAAACAAGTAGACATCTGTCACAGTTATTTTAGAAGCAATAACTGTACCAACAAAAGGGCTTTACCCCCCAAAATAGGGTATTAAGCAGACAAAAGTGCGCTTTTTCATCCAAAATGGCGCACAAAGCATAAAAAAGTAGAGTTAATAGGAGTTATACGCAATTCAAAAAATATTTTTCTAAAAGGATAATGAAGATAGACTTTCTAAAAGGGGATAAATTTGATTTTTTCTAAAACAAAAGAGACAGATAAT
>DAOWAN010000067.1 GCA_030634545.1 Candidatus Nanohalarchaeota archaeon | reverse complement strand
TATTGAGCAATTGATTGCTCTTAAACGAGTTTCAATAAAATTCTATGACCCAGTTTAATGTATTGAGATGTAAAAGACTCAATCATTCGGAGATACTATCAAAGGTGCCGTTTATTTAAGTATGAGTAACTGAACTTTTGCGTTTTTTACATTAAAATAGTCGTTTTTAATATGCATCATGCTGTCTTTGCGTTTAATTGTTGCTGTTCGTAAATTCCTGATATATAAGGTACATAACCCAAAAATAGCAACGGAACATATAATCGCTGGACCAACATATGATTCTAAAGAGTTTACAGGTAAAATCCACAGAAAAATGACATCATCCCATGCCTAAAGGCACGCCCAGTTGCTTCGCAACTGACCTATGGGATTCCTGGTGCGACTTCTTAAGCAGTACTCTACGATATGCCTGTTTTCCAATTCGCCAGGATATTTTTGTTTTTACTTGTCTAGGACAATATATTTATAAAGTAATTTCTGTAGTTATTTCATAGTAGTTGATGGTATTAAGACGCAGATGTCTTGCGTTAGATATGTTGCTATGTAGCGCACGAAGTTATCCAATATATTACATGGAGATATAATGCACATCATAAAATACAGGGATGTGTAGCAGATATGAAATATTGCGCATATCCAGTTCATGTTTTACAACAAAAACAACCCCCATCTCTTCTGAGATGAATTTGGCATCGTTGATGTCAACAGGTAAGAGTCGGTCTTTCAAAATAAGTCGTTGTATGCTTTAAAACGCATGCATTGACTGAAGACTGCGGAGACGTTATGGTTAGAGATTTCTTTGTTTCTGACCTGTCTTTCGTATGTCTAGGGGCTGTCTTTGGTTGATTTGTTGTGAAAATTGTGTTTATGCGCAGGTCAGCTGCGCTTATCCGTGTCTGGCGTAGTCGGGCGCGGGAAAATTATTGAAAATTGGAGGGATGAATTATGAGATGTCTAAACTTAGTTGAAAAAACGGCACTATATCTTTCAAGCATAATTTTTGGATGCCTTGTTGTGTACCATATTCTGATATTACGCACACAAACAATGGCGGTAGTGAAGTGGGTGCTGGGAATTGATCTCACACTCGATAACCTGGTATTCGGCGTGACATTCATATTGATTGTATGTATAACGCTTTCGAGTTTACACAGGTGGTTAGATCCAGAACCTCTGAACTGCAGTAATCCAATGACGATATGCTTCATCGGATTATTCTTTGGAGCTTTAGCTGCTTTAATAACTGTGCCGTTAGGATTTTTAGGGTTGGGACTCATAGCGAGTTCGTTGGTCCGATTTGTTTGGGCCATAATTGTTCTTGTGACGGTTATGGGTTATTTCATCCCGTTACAGAATGAATATAATCCACCCAAGACCGAATAAATAGCAATAATTCGCAGGCGTTTCATTTTGAGTCTGCGGTATCGATTTTGAATAAAAAGGCTGCTCACTGCCTTTCTCTTAGGAGATATAAAGTGTGAGAAGAGGAAATCATGAATAGTAATACACTCCTAATAGGGGGGCTTTCTATAGGGATCATCTTTTGCATAACGGCGCTACTTCTAGGATTTTTGCCCCCAACCCTGGAAATAACTCATGTTGATGAGTTCTGTGTTTTAGGGGCGGATAGGGTAGAGGCTGATGTAAACATCTATGTGGGTGTGATGTATAATCCATCCGAAATACACATTCTTGGTACTGCGGATAGAGCAGATCATCAGTGGAGCTTCGTATTTGAAGAAGGGCTCTACGAAGAAGTAATGCAAAAGGAGCTCAGAATTGTGGCTATTGCCACAAGAGAGGAAGTAAGAACAAAATCTTATTGTCTCGCAGAGCTTCCGTTTGTGGCGATAGATTACCATCAGATATCACCGCACTCTTGAGCGAATGCTGTTGGGCTTTCGAAGGCATCTTTTTTAGCCTGTTGGCATAGACAAAAGAACAAAAAAGGCGGCTCACTGCCTTTTCCTTGGAGTATGAAGTGTGAGGAGAGGAATTATGAAGGACTATCTACTGTCCGTGTTTGGAAAAGCTGTTCTAGACGAATTGTCTGGAACGGCGGATTTGTTTGTGGCATCGCTGCAAGAGCCAATGTTTGTCTTGTTTCTTCTTCTTAGTGGAAGCATCACAATGATTGTTTTCTTTGGAGGTACGATGATACTCGCATCATGTTTGATGCGGGATTGGAATTTGTTTTGGGTCAACATCATCTTGATGGTGTGTGGCATCATCATCAAGATAATTCTGTTCATGTGTGCATTAACCGATAATGCAATCATATTCGGCGGAATCATGTTCGTGTTTGCGCTGTCATGGGCGCAAATCATGGTCTGGTTAACGACACAAAAGACGCAGGCGTTTGTTGTTTAGCCTGCGGCATTGTTTGACAAAAGAATACCTGCACGTGGAATGGTTAACGTGTGAATGGAGGTGTGCTTATGTTCGAATTAATTGAACTTAGCATGGATAATCCCCGAGTGATGGGGGATATAATCTTGGATATCCTTGTGTATTTGGGAGCATTATCAGTGGCTATTCTGGGGTTCCACTGTGTCCTTTCTTGGGTGAAAGAACGGATACACAAAATATATCCCAAAATCAATTCTTCGGGATTCGTAAATATATCAACATACCTCGAAGACATGTGGTCGATTATAAGTTATGCTGTGAAGGCATTAGTTGCCATTCTCATCATATATCGCGTGACGGACCTGCTACCTGTTCAGGTAGCATGGGCGTTGTGGCTTCTATTGGGCTGGACAATTCTCTGGAATTTTCCAAAATCCGGGCTATATGCTCTGGAGAGGTACCTCTCTTATGGAATTATAGAGCCCGTAAACCAAAAAGCGGCAGAGATAGTTTCGAGAGTGTATGGTTACACATACAACCAGGTTGTCTATGCTGCGGCTGTCTTCTTGGGATTGAAATATATCCTGTTGCCTGCATATGCCCCTGAAAGTGCACCGTTTATCGAGGGGATAGTTCTCTTCGCGATACTGATGCATTTCGTGTGGTATTTCCCGTTTGTGGGTCCATTAGGCATTTGGCATATCTTACCTAAAAGATGGATTTCCAGATATGATCCCGCGGGCATGGATATCCCTGCAAAGATCAGCTTCGTTGTAGAAGACAATGAGGCTATTGTAAAGGTGAGCAACGTTCTTACGCCGTTGAAGGGTATGGGGCGTATGAACATTGTTCGTGGCCATAACTCGTTGTTTTCTTTCGAGTTCGATATCGAACCCGGAACGGATTTCGAGATAAAAAAGGACTTGCATATCTTAAACCGTCTAGTATACCTTTTGTGGTATATTGACATAACACTATGTTTTTCCGACCCGTATGGACTCAAAGGAACAAGAACATTTTTCCCTGAGAAACGAGGGATGTCGCAGAGGATTATGGAGAAGGTGTATTCCCTACCAAGTACCTTGATGGTGCTTTACCGGGAGTATATTGAACACTAAGGGCGCAGAATAATTCACAGGCGTTTGCTTTTAGCACCAGCGTTGGGTGCTTGCCTGTGAAACGTATTGTTTATGAATATGAAAACGAACTTCTTCTTTCTTGCTGATTGATTGGCGGGGGAAGAAAAATTTAAATTGAGGAAGAAAGATGAATAAAAAAGCAAAAGATGCCATTAATAGGTGCTGTGAAGTCATCGCTCTGACGTTCTTGGCAGCAGGTGTTGGCGTGGCAGTCTCGGACTACATAGATTATTTCGTAATTGCCACTTTTGCACTGCTGTTTTCAGTAGGTCAACTCGTTGCAATTCTGGGCTTGATAAAGGTTCTGACAAAAGAATCTTTTGAGGCAAAGGACGAACTGATGATATATGTGGTTGCTATCGCGAGCATTTATGTGTTCGTAATCACGGTTTGCGTGATGTTATGCGCCGTACACCATTTAATAGGCATTTATTTTTGAGCCTGCAGGTATTGACAGATGAACAAAAAAGGCAGCTCACTGCCTTTCTCTTAAGAGACATAAAGTGTGAGAAGAGGGATGTATGAACGAAGCGCATTCTTTTGAATCTACAGAACAACCAGAGACATTTACAAAATTTAGAAATACGTGTCTTAAGACGCTGATTCGTGTCAGCGTGTTAGGTTTGTTAGCAGTCGTCGTATTGGCTAAGTGTGGTTGTCCAAACAACGTTGTTCTGGGCATTGTCTTTCTTGTTTTAGCAGTGGACTCGATGATTCTAATATTCATCGTCGTTATCGCGGTACAGTGGTATTTTTCACATGAAACGGAACCCAAGAAAGACGACAAATAATTTCGCAGGCGTTTGCTTTTAGCACCCGCTTTGGGTGCTGCCTGTGAATTTGTATCGGAACATCCTGACTGCTGAATCTTTGCAGTGAGGGAGGTAGACAAAAGTAGGGAGGTTTTTGTATGGAAATTATTATTTGGCTTCTACTACTATCGGTATTCTTGGGAATTACATCTTCTAGATATATATGGGTAACAAAACTCAAGAAGAGAGACCGAAGTGCTACGATAGAGAGTCTCAGAGAAAGGTGGTATTATAATATATATGCTACAGGAATATCTGCAATGCTTTTGATTCTGAACATAGCGTTCTTGAATCACTCAATATTGCAGAATCTCATGGTTATTAACACTTTGGGTAGCGGGATGTTGTCTGGTTACATAATATTTAATACTTATAGTATGATGAGTATGATGAAAACTAATTGATAAAATAGTTGCAGGCGTTTCTTTTTAAGCTTGCGATGTATGCTGTTTGAGGGTTTTAATGCCCTCATATCTTATTTTTTTGTTTTTATATGTCATTATTAGATATATGCTATTTGGCATTTTTTGAAGATATAAACACTACCACGACTGCAAATGATGAGGTATTTGTTCTTTAAGTTGGGCTGTAATGGGCTAATAATTATTTGAATCTGTTGTGCTTCAGTAATTGAAATTTGTGAATTAAATGTACTCTGGAGGCTTCTGCGTTCATCAAAAGCTTTAAAAAGGTACTGTTGTATTCATTATTATGTGATTGCTATTCTCTAGTAATTACAAATGCGAAAATTAATGAGAAATACAAAAGGTAGTGAAAATGAACCCACCAGAAATGCGCAAATACTTCGTAGAGTCTCTATATGAAGTGCTGGATGGCGTAGTATCACCGACACCATATCTTGAAATTGTAGAAGCTAATCCTATTAAGATTAAGTTTCTTGAAGGTAAAGGACAATTGCCGTCGCTGGACTCTACAGAGATAACAATTCTCGATGCAGTTGTTGCATCTCTTTTTTATGATGAATTTAATTTACTATTTGAAGGCGGGACAGGTTATGGTAAAACACATACTAGCGAGGCAGTTTTTAATACCGTTTTTGGAGCGGATGGATTCTACACACTAAGGCTTAGCGGAGGGGTGCTTGGAGGGTCAGTACTTGACCCGTTTATTGAAACAAGATCTGAAGGAGGGATTCCAAAACAACACATAAACCCGAACAAATGCATGCGTTACGGCGGATTATTTATTGACGAGATAAACAGGGGAGACCCGGACGAAGTCTATCAGGTTGTTGATGGCAGGATCCATATTAACGGAGATAAAGGCAGACTTGGAATCCCAATACCTGGCACCGACAGACTCAAAGGTCTTGCGGTTATTGGTGCTATGAATCCTGCAGAGGCAGAATATAGCGGTGCGAGCGAACTTGATCTTGCCGGGGAGAACAGGTTCTTAAAAATCCGGTATCCAAATACAGCTACTGAAGTGGCATCCAGGCAGCCTTCAAAAAAAGATTCTGAAGCATTGCATGAACTGTTCTGGAATAAATTTAGAGATAAAACGCAAAAGACAGGCGACTGGAGAGAGATTTACCCGGCTCTTGCGGACAGCGAATCAGTACAAACAGAATTTAGTGCGAGGTCAAATGAATTTATTGATACTGCGCTGGGATACATAGGAGAGGACCCGTTAAAAACATACGAGAGAAATGCAGACCTGATAAATCAGAGGATTATAAGACCAAATGATTTTAAACTGAAGTTCTCAGTCAGCGAGGGCAATGATTTGGATAGAATTCATGACATCCAGAATAATATGAGATACGGAATTACATATCGTGATAAGGGCACTATCAATAACGCGAGCAGACTCATCAGTTTCATCAAAAGTATAAAGAACAGAACATATGAACCAGCCATTTCACTTAATGATATTGCTGCAGGAATGGGCATTGTGCTTGAGAGCAAAATGCGAAGAGGCGCAGATGCAGGTAATATGATGATCCTAGTATCGGATGCATATAAAGCGTACGGTCAAACACTGGAAGATATGAATATACCACAAGAAAACGGCATACGCCAAACAGTATTAGAATCCGCAATATATTCCGGTATTGACGGAGGATATGACGCATACAGGGGAGCCATAGATCAAAATATTGAGCGGCTTAACTTAGATAAAGGAAGCATAGCAGATGCGACAATTCGTTCACGATTACTTGCAGACCTTACAGTACTTGATTATTTCAGTGAATCCTATAGATCAGAAATACAGGATGCATTAAAATTAGAGAACGAGGCATTCATAGAACTTGGCAGAATATATGACAGCAACAGATCCGAAAGCAGCGTTTATAATCACAGATTATCATTTATAAAGTGAGAATTATGGACAGAATACCCAGAAAAGATATTCAGCATCTAATATACGATCCAGATGCATTAAAAGAAGAGGATGATGATGAGGTTAAAAGTGTGCCTGGGGCTGCGGAGCCGGAAGTTAAAGTAAAGTATGTTGCGTCGCACAAAATAGAAGACATTAAAGGGATATGGCGCAGTTTTTCCGGTGATCGAATATATGATGCGCTGAGAGATGCTGAAGAGTATGCTTGCGAAGGAGGATTTGTTCCTACAATGCCTGAGTTTGTTGAAGCGCTGACAAAAGTACCTGTTCGCAATAAATTATGGCGCAATGGCTATGTAACCCAGACTGAAGAGTATATAGGCATAGACCATGAGGGCAAGTTTGTAGATGAAGGAGATCATGTGTCTATTGTGGTGCATGGCGAGGGCATAACACCTGCGAGAATCGAAGAGGAATATGATCCAAAGAACCCAGGGGAATATTCGATTACGCTTACAGAGGGGGAGTTTGATGACCTGCTTATGGGAATTCTTCCAAATGAAAATACAGTTAAACTCCACACATTTAAAGAATTTATGAATAAACGGGAGAATTTGCCGGCATATTACGGAATTGCTCTTGATTATAAAGATATCAGGAAACTGCCGACACACATTTACAATAAAAAGGACCTTTTGGTAAATCCATTGATTATAGCACGATGCGGGGGCAAAAAGGATGCCATAGAGAAATATTTTGAGAAAGCAATGTCAACCCCGGGAATTAAAGGCACTACAGCCACAGGATTACCTAACTTCCATAAGTATCGTTTTGTTGAACCCGAAGGACCCAAAGGATGGAAGCTTGAACATAATAAAGGATTTTACGGGAGCGGGCAATATGATAAAAATACGTATGTTGCTTCTGTACCTGCGCCCGGAAGAGATATTGATGAGTCTTTATTAGATAAAGTAAAGTCTAAAATTGGAAATATTTTCTAAAGATAATGGTGTTTTAAAACAGCTGTGACGTATAGGCTTGTGAGTTGATAAAATGAAAAGCATGCATTCATTGCTTGATGAAGCAGAAGAGTCATGGAGATTGAAGGTGCAAAGAGATTTTCCCCTATACCAAAACATGCCTGTTCTAAGAAGAGATGATAATGAGGAAGAAGGCGATCGTGACTGGACGTTTAAAACAGATCTCAAAAGGATTTATGCCTTGATTTATGATGACGAGAACTTGCAGAAGAAGTTTACAAGTGTTATTCCCGAATTCTGGGCAGGGGAACCAGAAGAGATTGCAAGAGATACGCTTGAATATTTGCTGTTTCATGAGCTATATCACCCGGTTGAGGCACCTTTCAGTATATCCGGAATAGATAATGACAGTAAAAAAATACATCAGGCGATACGTAGAGGATTACTAAAAGGAAATCCTGATTTAAGTCCAAAAGAGCAATTATCAAAAGTCATGGGTTCGCAAAACGCAGTAAAGGATTTTATACTTGATAACAGGTTAGCAATTGATAATAAGAAGCAGGGATATGTACCAGGCGATGTAGTAAATACATGGCACCTTCTTGAATTGCACGGGGAGCAACCTGAAACAGACCTCTATACTATCACAAGGGTCATGTACGGGGAATTGTACGGACCTAAAAGCGCATACAGATTATTTGAAGAAAAAGCGAAGGATAAAGGGGTGAATGTAGCTGAACAGGCATTTAAGAACCTTCTAAAAAGAGACATAGAGCTGCCAAGACAGCATAAAACGGTTAGTGGAGAGCAAACAGAGGGATATGATTCAGATGAAGAGGCAGGGAACTATGAACTGACAGAAGAGATAAGAAAAATATTTTCCGGGGAGGACAGATACGGCGGTATTGAACGCATTATGAGTGTTCTTGGACCTTATGTTAAAGAAGAAATGCCTAAAGGGAGAAATGATTTAGATGAGGATTCGGGGGGAAGTCCGCAAAATATACTACAGGATCTTTTTGATGACATGACACCTGAAGAGCAGGCAGAATTTACAGATGGGTTGGCAGGAGAAGGACAATCTGAGAAGATGCCTGGCATAGATCTATACAGTATGCACGAATTCTATAAAAGAAATCATCCGCAGGTGAATATCATGGGCGGAAAGCAAGTCGCCAGAAGCGCTGTTGTCGGCAAAAAGGAGTATTGGAAACGTACTAAAAGCATAGTCATAACAGAAGATAAAATAAATAAACTGAATCTTGGAAAGATTGCACGATTTCAAAGAAAGACGCGTCTTCCAATGCTTGTTTCTCTTGATAATGGCCTATATAGAGTAAATGAGTATGAATTAAGGGAGAGGAATATAAAAGACATAATCTATTCTGATGCAAGCATAGATACGCCAGATAGTGTAGAATTCTATGTTGACAGTTCAGGATCCATGCTTTCTTATGGTGGAAATGAAATGGGTTTTAATGATGGTTCGCGTTGGGATATGCTTTGTAATGTTCTTTACGGGTTTGCGGAGGCATTGCATCAAGGGAGTAAAATAAACAAAAAAACGTGCCTTATGCGTTTGCATAATGTTGCGGACAGGCAGGTGGATTCCAAAATTGCTCCTGTTGAAAAGTTCCTGGAAGGAGATATGGATATGATCACTAAATTATTCAAGCCGAATAATGGTTATGCGCATGAGAATCTTAATATTCTGCCAGAATATGATGGTTTAAAAAGAGCATATGTTGTGGTTACAGACGGGAACCTGATACTGGATGGGAGAACTGAAAGAGAAAGTGCGAAAATGAAAGAGATTGCAAGAGATTCTAATAATACCGTTATGCTGTTTGAAATCGGCGGCACTTATGATCTTGGAGAGGCAGTTAGAAGTGATTCTGCGATTCATTATTATCCTGTCCATGACAAAGAGAAGATGCTTCATTATGGGCTGAATGTGTTGCTGTCGAAATGAGTCTGATATGTTGCCTGTTTTTAGTGAGATAGCTTACATCATTATTTTTGCCTTAAGTGTGTCACGTGCTCATAGACGGTGTGTTTGCAGGCTTTTATGTGTGCTTTTTTGTTGTGATAAATTGGAGAAGGACTTGTAATATTAGGGGTCAATTTTTGGATTGCGCTTTAATGATTGCGTTTTTCGATTATCTATGGAATCAAGAAATTGCGTCAGGAATCACATGGTTCCAAATGGCAGGACGAAGTAGATGCAAAAAGAATCCTTCTGGAACTCAAATAAAAAGCAAAACACGTACAATGGAAAAATGAGAATCGGAAAGAATACTATGCCGTTATTGCAAGAAGCTTCAAAGAAAAGTTCAAAGAACCCAGTGTAATGCTTTTTGACCTAAAAGATATATATAAGGCGATGAAAGACTAATTCTACTCAACCCAAAAACCGTCTAATCCACGCTGCCTTGACAATATTCTCACTCAGCGCATCAGCATGCTCCTTCCTAAACCCGTCCATAATAATCCCAGTAAGCTTCTTGTGAGCGGAATCAACCTCATAATCAACGAACTCACAAGCCCTGTCAACAGACTTCCTGACAGTTGCCGGAAAATACCGCAAATTATCCTTATTCAGGTACTGCAAAGAATCCTGCAAATCAACACCAAAATGAGCATACACTGAACGCACAGCGCGAACATCCGAAGACGATAGCGCACTCAACCCCAAAACCTCCGGCGGCAATCCAAGCGAATACATCACAGCCACAAAAGCGTAAGCCTCAGCGCCAAAGAACGATGCAGTCATAAGCGACACAAACACAGGCATACAATACGCAAAATACCTGACAAACGCCCGCGCATAATACAAAACCACATTCGGCTCAAGCATGCCAACTGAAACAAGAACAATAAACACAGGCACTGTCAAAAGAGTCATAAAAAGCCGCAAAGTGAATAGGATCACAATACGTCGTTTTTGCCTTTATTTTCGATTGTACATAATATCGATACCACATCATCAACAGCAGACTGTTGCCCAAAAAACGCAAAAGTCATGACTATAATAATTGGTATCCGAATTGGATATCTGCCGGTCCTAATCCATTTCAACAGATCCATTATTCACAAATCCAGCAAACGACGATTATCATCTTAGATTGGATAGCCCGTGTATAGGTGCCGGTGAAAACGGAGTGCATATGGGTGCATATGGAGGTTAGAGTAGACAGGCATATCGTCGTAAACCTGGTTTGAGTCCAATGGTGATTTATGTAAATTTATACCGTAGTTGCTCTAATATATTTTGTGAAATTGACATCCTCCCAGACCTAAAGGTTCGCCCTTCGGGCGACTCCTCCGCTTCGCTCCGGAGCAGGGATTCCCGCGCGGGTTTTGGCATGATATGCCTCTAAATATTTCTTAGCTTTTTCCAAAGTTATGTGTCCTATACGAGGCTGTCCCACAATTCAAATTAGAATTGACCGATTTATGTATCAGTTCATGATATTCCTACAAAACACATGCATTATTGTCTATTTTTGCCGCCGCTTTACCTATTTGACTCAATATCTCCCTATTTCTGCCAATTT
>DAOWAN010000141.1 GCA_030634545.1 Candidatus Nanohalarchaeota archaeon | reverse complement strand
TCCGGTTGCTTCGGGTGCGGGCACTCTTAAGGATGCTGTGAATGAGGCTTTGCGCGACTGGATCGCTAATGTCCGTGATACTTATTATGTGCTTGGGTCTGTTGTGGGACCGCATCCGTATCCTATGATTGTGCGCGATTTTCAGAAGGTTATCGGTGAGGAGACTAAAAAGCAGATTATGGAGCTTGAAGGCAGGTGTCCGAATGCGATTGTTGCGTGCGTCGGGGGCGGGTCGAATTCAATCGGGATATTTTTTGAGTTTCTGTCAGATGATGTAAAGCTTTATGGTGTTGAGGCTGCAGGACTTGGTATGGATACAAATAAGCATGGCGCATCCTTGTGTAAAGGAGAACCAGGAATATTGCATGGATCGCTCTCCTATATTTTGCAGGATAAGGACGGGCAGATCAATGAGGCATATTCGATTTCTGCAGGGCTTGATTATCCTGGAGTTGGACCTGAGCATAGTGCGCTTAAGGATTCCGGGCGTGTTGAGTATGCGGGCATCACTGATAAGGAGGCTTTGTCTGCGTTTAAGGAATTGTCTGTTCTTGAGGGGATTATCCCTGCGCTTGAGTCTGCGCATGCAGTTGCTTATGCGTTTAAGGTCGCTAAGAAGATGAAGAAGGATGATGTTATTATTGTGAATCTCTCAGGCAGAGGAGATAAAGATATGGAACATGTGATAAAGGTGATGAAATGAATGTGTTTGACGGGCGGAAATTATTTGTTCCTTTTGTGGTTGTCGGGGATCCGGATTATGATACTTCCAGGAAGATCATTATGAAGATGATTGATGAAGGGGCTGATATGCTTGAGCTTGGGTTTGCTTTTTCTGATCCTATTGCGGATGGTCCTACTATACAGCTTGCGGATAAGAGGGCGCTTGATAATGGGATCTGTGTTGATTCTTCGTTTAAGATGATTCGGGAGATTCGGGATAAATCTTCTGTTCCGATCAGTCTTTTGGTTTATTCTAATCTTGTCTATAAGAGGGGTATTGATAAGTTTTATGCTGATGCTTCGCATGCGGGTGTTGATTATGTGCTTGTGGCTGATGTGCCTGTTGAGGAGGTGGGACCTTATGTTGAGGCTGCCAGTAAACATGGGATTGATGCGGTGTTCATGGTTGCGCAGACTACGACTGATAAGAGGATGTCTTTGATTTTGGAGAAAGTACGGGGGTATGTTTATCTTGTGTCTGTGCTTGGGGTTACGGGGGCGAGAAGTGGTGTTTCTGATTCTACTTTGGAGCTTGTTTCTAAGGTTAAAGGTAAGACTGAGCTACCTGTTCTTGTTGGGTTTGGGGTTTCTGAGCCTGCGCATGCGCGCAAACTGGTTTCTGCGGGGGCGGATGGGGTGATTGTCGGTAGCGCTATTGTCAAGATCATTGAGAGGAATCTTTCTGATAAGGAGAAGATGGTAGGGGAGATTGGGGAGTTTGTGTGCGGGATGAAGGATGCGGTTCGTGGTTGATTCACATAAGATAATGATTTGTAGTGGTGAATTATTCTTGGATTAGACTCAGTTATACCTGTTCTGTAATCGCAAAAGTTTTAGATGCCTTTCTGACCGAATAACTTAGATACTTCATCATCAATCATTTCTTCTTCATTCTTACCTATGCGTCTTTTATCTCCACCAATCAATGACATTAAAGTTGTTTCGGCATCAGGATGAATGTGAATCTTACCTATACGTGTAAAGTCTGAATATATTTCAGGATGCAAATCAAAAGGGTTATCTACATCTTTGGCTATATGTAATTTTTCTAGATATTGCTCTTTTTCCATACCTACTCTTTCAAGTGCTACTAAGGCACGTCCAACAGTTCGGGGAACGACACAATTCGATAAAGAATCGCTATGTCCTGTATAAGAATCTATTATCATGTCTACGATTGGTCTAATTTGTTCCTGAATCTTATTCATTACCCTATCATCATTTGTGGATTCATATAGCGAACAGAGAGCTTCCAATCCATAATTAATATGAGCAGGTTGTTCGGATTTATGTATGAGGTTCTCGGCTAATGTTGTAACGAAATTGTATTGGTCATCACGTTCTAAGTATTCTGTTACATTTTTCATTAAGGTCTTAATTTGTTCTCCAGGGTTATCGGAAGGCCACTGGTTTAGTATTTCAGTATATTTGTTTACACATTTATCAATCATAATATCACCCACTAGTAAGAACTAGTAGTTTATGTGCCGTGATAATATTATAAACCTTTCGATTCTGGTATCATATTGGTAATGTTGCACAAGTCACAATTAATGAGTTTGATGATATCGTTTGGTGATTTTCAGCCAAAATGTCAAAATCGATACCTGTTCTTGTGATTCTCAATAGTTATGCAATAACATGTATCTGGATAATCTTGACATGATGATGATGTGATTTTAATATTCAATGTCCTTATAGGGTCGGGGTTTCTGAGCCGGCGCATGCGCGCAAACTGGTTTCTGCGGGGGCTGACGGGGTTATTGTCGGTAGCGCTATTGTCAAGATTATTGAGAGGAATCTTTCTGATAAAAAGAAGATGGTTTTTGAGATTGGTGAGTTTGTGCGTGGGATGAAAGATGCTGTCCGGGGTTGATTTGTTACTGCATAATAGGTATTTAAAGATATGGGCTTCAATATGTGTATATGTTAGATTGGGTGATGTTATGGGTGTATGTGATGGCGTATATAGGGAAGTTAAATTACAGGGAGAAATAATGGGTGAGGTCATACCTGCTATTAGAAATTATTCGAATAATGAACGTATTATAAGAAAATACGTTTCTGGAAAATATAATTCTGGTAAATATATGCCAATAAATAGGTGTAATGACATTGAGAGTGTTATTAAAGAAATGGATTTTGTGTGGGCATGCTTTAGAGACTATGTTCATGATGCTATAACTCGTCTTCCTATTGGTCCTTACTCTTCTTCCAAACAAAACATTTCTTATGCACCGCTTCTTGATTCTGTAGAACAACTTGATAAATCATATGGTAGAGTTCGTGACTTGTTGCCAGAGATAGTACAAAAAACAGGTAAAGAGATTGAAATGGGTTCGGATTTAGGTTCTCCGTTATGTACTATTGTGACTTCACTTGAAAATTTGTCTAAGAAGCAGGATAAATATATTCCAGTTGAAGCGTAGCTTGTTTGGTTTTTGGTTTCAAAGACAGATCTGTAATCTATAATGCGTTTTTCTAATTTTATTTCGGGTGGAGGGCGGTGATTGTCGGGAGTGCCATTGTTAAGATTATTGAGATAATTGGAGAGGAAATTATTTCGGGAAAAGACAAATTAATAAATAAATGAAGAAAAATAAATGATTACGAGGTTATCATAGATGAAGAACAGGAATTTTCTTATTGCGGCGATAATGATGTCATTATTGTTCGTCTCAGGCTGCACAGGGTCCGGCGGCGCGGGTGCGCAGGACTCATCAGAAAACAGGATACGAGATCCGTCAGACTGTATCGGCATGACTGGTGATGCGGAACAGATTGCCTGCTTCACTGAAGCTGCTGCATACAAAAAAGATGTAGATATCTGCATAGAAAACATAGATGCCGGACCTCTGCAGGACGGATGCATAATGGCGGTCGCCATTGCAAAAGGTGATGAAGAGATATGCGATCTGATGAGCAACATGACCAAAGAAGCCACTTCGCAGGATAAGATGTGCAGGGCGATGATAACCCTTGATACGAAGTACTGCGATCAGATCAAGGTTTTCGGAGGTATGGGCCAGTCCATGATGATAGGCACATGCTATGCATTCATAGTCGAGAAGACCAAGGATGCAAAGATATGTGAGCAGCTCTCAAGCGAGATCGCAAAAAGCTACTGCTATCTGGCAGCGGCAAATGTGACAGGCGATATAGAATACTGCCGGATGATACCAAGAGAATCACAAAGAGATGACTGCTATCTCAATTACGCGGCATCAACTGGGAAATGGGAATACTGCGCAGACATAACAGCAAGCGGGGACAGGAAAGACTGTTATATGCGCTCATCAATAAAGGCAAAAGATCCTGAAGGCTGCATGAAACTTGCATACCCTGATGAGTGCCTGCTTGAGGTATCTGAACTGACAGGAGACGTATCCGTATGCGCACAGATAGGGACAAGCACATACAAAAAAAGATGCTATACCTCAACTATTCGAAAAATAATAGATGCCGGTAAAGTATCTGGTTGCGAAAAGATACTGGAAGACATCACAAGATACGGCTGCATGATAGCTTTTGCGGAAAAACAAAAAGACACAAAGATATGCGAAAACATACCGGACACATATATTGAGCACAGGGAATGTTACACGACAGCAT
>DAOWAN010000159.1 GCA_030634545.1 Candidatus Nanohalarchaeota archaeon | reverse complement strand
TTTGGCATTGCCTGTTTCAATGAACTGAATGAGTCCATGCATGATTTATCGCCATTTGTCCCTGTGCAGGGCGTACCGCTTTCAAGAGACGGGTGCTTTAATACAGCAGTGAATGTAGATGATGTGATTGAAAAGATGAGGTTATGTTCTGATGATGTATGAATTGCTGGGAAAGATTATTGTCTACAGTGTGTGGATTGCCGTAGTTTTAGTTGCACTCTCCCTGCTTGTCGGATATATTGCACTTAAGAGAAGAGTGATACTGTATTCTTTTTCTGCTGATATCCTTGATTTTTTCTATATGCCACTAAAGACAATCTATGCAAGGTTTGGAAATACAAAGAAGCTTGATGCAATTATGGTTGGTCTTAAGAACATGGCAAATAAGAAAAAGTATATGAAAACCAAGAAGAGGATTCTTCTTGCGCCGCATTGTCTAAGATCACTTGACTGTCCTGCTTCAAGTGCGCGGGATGGGATACAGTGCAAGTCATGCGGAAAATGTCTGTTTACTAATATCAAAAAAACAACTGAAAGTCTTGGCATCAGGTTGTATATTCTTACTGGCTCTTCTGCTGTCAAATATGTTGTGAAGCGCGAGAAGTTTGATGGGGTATTATTGCTTGCATGTAATTATGAGTTGAATAAGGTGATGCGGTCACTTGCGCCTCTGGATGTTCCTGTGTATGGCGTCCCCCTGACAAAAGACGGATGTTATAATACAAAAACAAATGTGAAGGCGCTATACCGGGCAATGAAGATGGGACTGAAAAGATAGCTAAGCACAGCATCTCTCAACAATTACATCTGAAACACTTTTGGAATTGACCAGACAAAACTCAACAGAAGGATAACCAATAAAATCCCCGCAAACAAACAAATTTTGAAATACTTCCATATCTATACCTGAAGAGCTACGTCGAACAGGTAAGGTATTCTCTATATGCAATCGTTTTATGATGTTATAGCTTGAGAAATATTTATCCAAATCGCCAATCCTGCTTGCGCCATACACATTGAAAAGATTGCCTTTTTGCAATATTGCATCAATATTAGACTTATTTTTCTCAAAAAATATAACCCTATATTCTGATTCATCCCAGTTCCTTAATTTACCCTTTATGATACATTGATAGGATGTAGAATACTTCATGGATTTTTCACTGAACAGATTACCCAAAAAATCAGTGTCAGATAACGGAGTACATGCAACCACAAAATCATAGTGTTCTGTCTTTTGCGTGCCATTATCATCACAATATTTCACAACATATCCTTCATTAGTTTTAAGCACTTTCTTAACATCTGAGTTGAACCTGATATTTTTCTCCAAAAGCGAACGCAATTTATCTGTCAATGTGCTTGCTCCGTTCCTGAACACATAAACATTTCCACACACACCCTGCAAAAGAAATAAACCATGATCTGCCATAACATAATCTGGATTGTCGAGATTCACTGTTTTCAAAATAGGTTTAAACATATCATAAAGGTGCACTGTATATGCTCTGGTAAAATTATCTGCAATTCTTTCATTTTCAAATGATTTTAGATTTTTCAGATGATTTCCGCTAAATCTTAACTGTTGCTGAACAACAAATTTAACCAGAGCAATCTTGTCTCCAAAAGACAAATACCTACTTGTAAGCATATTTATAACAGACAAATTAATAATACCCTGTTTTGAATCCAGATTAAGTTTTGAGAGGCTAAGTTTATCCAGTTCAGGATAAAGTTTCAATTCCTTTACCAGCTTCATAAAAAATAGATTATTGCTTGAAAATAAGAACGGACCTATATCGAAATAAGTATCATCTACATCAAACCGCTCAAACCGTCCGCCTGCACGTTCTGACTTTTCGAAAATAGTATATTCTATCCCCTGCTTTTCCAGATTCAATGCGCAATGCAAGCCGGTAATCCCTGCACCGATAATAGCAACTTTTTTGCTCATTTTTTCCTCACCTAAATAAATTTTAATATTGACTTTCCAAGCAAAGGCACAAACTTCTTCAAGTTAACAGCAGTAAAATTTGTAGAGAATACATTATAAATATCATCTCCATCCAGACCAGATAAAATGTCAATGAATTTGTCCTGCCTTTTCGCGTCACCTGTTCCAATAAAATAGTTCAATAGCCGACCTATCTGGTAGTTTCGCCTGAACTTCTTCTCCCAGTTTTTTTGGTATTCTGAAAGTTTCCTGTAAGAATAATCTTCAGATTCTAAAGAGGATATTAGTGTATCAGCGCAAAGTTGTGCAGAGAGTATAGATGTCCTTACCCCCAATCCTATAAATGGAGATGACTGCGCACAAGAATCACCCACCAGAACAATACCATCAGAACAGAATTTACCTAATCCACCATCAGAGGAATAAGCACCAGAATGAATCTCTATTGCCTGTGTATCCTTAATGCCAAGTTGTTTAAAAAAAGTACTTCGTAGCACATCCAGATTTTGCTTCTCTTTAGTATAATTCGGGATAAAGCCAATACCGACTTTAATCAAATCCTCTGTCAGAGGTACGGTCCAACCATATCCTGCTTCAAGAAGGTTTCTCAAATAAATTGTATATCTGTCATTCCTTAACTTTTTTGTCCTAATCAGATACTCAACAGCAACTGCCATCCTCTCAAATTTCTGGTCTGTGACAGACGCTCTGAGCACAGAAGACGCACCTGAACAGTCAACAACAATGTTTGAGTAATGATTATCTTTCCCGCACATCACTCCAACAACTTTTTTCTGTTCAACCATGCTCTTATCTATCTTTGTCCCAAGCACGATTTCAGCCCCGGCATCAATCGCATTCATTGCAAAGTACTGCAAACTTTCCCTGAAATAAAGAGTCCCGTAATCATTCTTTCTTGAAACAAAAGATACAAATGTTCCGTCACTTTTTCTGAAATCAAACCGATCCACAAATTTACCAAAACACTCTTTAGTAAATCCCAACTCCTTATAATCCCTAAAATCTCCCGCCGCTGTCGAGTAGTTTGGATACCCAATTTCACGATTTTTTTCATATACAATTACTTTATAACCTGCTTCCGCCATTTTCTTTGCCACAGTCAGACCGGCATGGCTTGCGCCAGCAATAATAACATCATGTTTCATCACTTCATCTCCTCCTTTATGGTCGGGCTAACGAGTTTAACTAAACTCAATGGATTAAAAAAACGGCAATAAATCTCGAACATTCTTTCAGAGAAAGGCGTATGATAATAAAGTTTCTGTAGCATCAAAGACAAATAGAACTTTCTGTTAATCATTCTATTAAAATATATTTTTGCTTTTTCTCTGTCTGTTAGCGCAATCGCGGCAATCTTTCCTGAAATCATTGCATAA
>DAOWAN010000176.1 GCA_030634545.1 Candidatus Nanohalarchaeota archaeon | reverse complement strand
GGATATGTATCTATTAATCCGCGAATAAGATTCTCAGTCCTAAATTCATTTCCAATACTCAAAGTATTACTAGTCATAATTATCACCATCACTTGATAGGGACGAAATCTTTAAATAGATTTACATTCTCTTCTGCGCGTTATTGCGCCAACTACTGCCCAATATCGTGTTTTTGAGCGATTTTACCGGTTTTTCCCACATAGGTTTATATATTTTATTGTTCAGGCTACTTAAGTAGTGATTAATATGGTTATGGGTGGATGTCTTCATCGGTGAATGTTTTCATTGTAGATTTCTTTAGTTTTCGCCCTTGCTTATCCTGTTGTTTTCTGTCCTGCTTGTTTTTTGTAAAGGCTTTTGAGATAAATTATATTGTTGATATTTGCACGGGTAGTGTGGCTTATGTTTTTTTGAATTTATTTGGAGGTGTATTTTTATGAAGAATGAAGTACCTATGGGTGGATGTATTCACGTCCGGCGCTGTAGATGATGAGGATGTTTTGTGTTTTAGTGCAGTTGTGGATGAAAAAGGAAGGCTTGTTGTGCCTGCGTATGTACGCAGGAAGCTTGGGATTGCAAGGAATGCGCTTGTGAGTGTTGTTGTTGAGCCGGTTTCGCGCGTGAAAAGGTTCAGGGCAGAATCAGATGATGATGTGGAAAGGATTCTGGCATCTATTGATAAGGATGTTGTCAGCTACAGGTGGGCGGGCGGGTATCTTGAGGTTGCCTGCGGGCGCGGGAGGGGAGCAAAATGATCCGGCTTGCGATTCCTAAGGGATATATGAGCAGGAATGTTATTGCGCTTTTTTCTGATTGCGGTGTTGAGATTAAGGAGAACGGCCGGTCATATCGGCCTTTTTGCAGTGATCCAGAAATATCTGTGAAAATCAAAAAGCCGCAGAATATTGCAAAGCTTGTTGAGTGCGGGGCTTATGATGTCGGGATTACAGGGTATGACTGGATTGTCGAGTGCGGGGCTTCTGTTTGTGAACTTGTGGACTTGCGTATGGATAAGGTGAAGATTGTTGCTGCTGTGCCTTTAGGATATGATCTGAAGAAAGACAAAAGGATTGTTGTTGCTTCTGAATATGAGAATATCTCGCGCAGGTTTCTTTCCCGCGCAGGGTATCAGTACTCTTTTATAAGGTCTTTTGGAGCTACTGAGGCGTACCCGCCGGAGGATGCGGATATGATTGTTGAGAATGTGGCGACCGGCAGGACGCTTCTTCAAAATAATCTTTGCAGTGTGTGCACTATTCTTGAGTCTTCTACGAGGTTTATCGCTAATAAAAAAAGTATGGGTGATGCGGATAAAAAAGAGAAGATTGATGAGCTTGTGTGTGTTATGAAGAGCGTTCTTTTGGGCAGGAGCAAGGTTATGCTTGAGATGAATGTGGATGCCGGGAGGCTTAGGGGGTTGATGAAGGTTTTGGGGGCAATGAAAAGTCCTACGGTTTCTGAGCTTTACGGTGGCTCGGGGTATGCTGTGAAAACGTGTGTAGATAAAGGTGATGTGCGAAAGATGATTCCTGTTTTGAAGAGGGCGGGCGGGCGTGATATTTTGGAGTATGATATACGGAAGGTTGTGAGGTGAGATGGATGAGTGTTATTTCTGTTGTTGAGAGTGCGCAGTTTGATTGGGACATGCGGCGCCCGGGGAAGATGGATGATGCGAGCAAGGTAGTCCGCACTATTATCGATAATGTCAAAATGAGGGGTGATGAGGCACTTCTGGAATATACTGAAAGGTTTGACGGTGTCTGTCTCAAGAGTATCAGGGTAACTAAAGATGAGATCCGGGAAGCTTACAGTATGGTTGATGAGGAGTTTGTTGCCTCTCTTAAGAAGGCTATGAATAATGTTGAAAAGTTCCAGAAAGCTCTAATGAAGGAAGATGTCATTGTGGATATTTCAAGGGGCATTAGATTGCGGTCTCTTGTAAGGCCGATTGAAAATATAGGTGCTTATGTGCCCGGAGGTGATGCTACCTATGTTTCTACAGCGTATATGGTCGGGATTCCTGCAAGGATTGCCGGGTGCCGGAGGAAGATTGTTTGTACGCCGCCGGGTAAAGATGGAAATATCAATCCAAATCTGCTTGTTGCCTGCGATATGGCAGGGTTCAATGAAATATACAAGGCAGGGGGGGCGCAGGGAATTGCGGCGATGGCGTATGGGACTCGTACCATAGGGAAGGTAGATAAGATTTTCGGGCCGGGAAATGTGTTTGTCAATGCATGTAAAATGGCTGTCAGGGGTGATGTTGCGATTGATATGGTGGCCGGGCCGAGTGATGTTATGATTATTGCTGATGAAACTTGCAATCCGCGATTTGTTGCAAGTGATATGCTTTCCCAAGTTGAACACGGTGCTTTTTCTTCTGCGATACTTCTTACTGATTCGTATGATGTCGCAAATGAGGTTAAAATTGAGATTGAGTTGCAGGTAAAGAAGCTTGAGCGCAAGGATATTGCCAAAAAGGCGCTTTCAGATTATGGAAGGATTGTCGTGTGCAGTAGCATTGATGAGTGCATCGATATTGCGAATGAATTTGCGCCGGAGCATCTTGAAATTGTGACGAAGGACTGTGAAAGTGTCCTTTGTAAGGTTAGGAATGCTGGGGCTGTGTTCCCGGGTAATTTCTCGTCTGTGGTGATGGGG
>DAOWAN010000050.1 GCA_030634545.1 Candidatus Nanohalarchaeota archaeon | reverse complement strand
ATGCCGATTCGTGATTGGGGGGTTATCATTAACCAGCTGAGCATATATTTTGGAGAAAGGATGGAGGAATATTTATAAGATAAAGGAGGTATTATTATAAGCGCAATAGGAAGTTTCAGCAAAAATTGTTACACTCCCAAAATTTCTTTTGCATCCATATATTTCTAAATAAGATTCTTCTTGTTTTTTCATAATACTTTTAAACTCTTTTTGGGATGAGGATTTTCTAAGCTTATCTATTTCTAAATTATTCTTTAAAAGCCAATTATTGAATGTTTGGTGTTTTCTGCCATATTTTAGACCAGCAATACCTTCAACAACAGAACACAATAAAATAAATGGAGCCTCTCTGGATTTTAATTCAAAATGCTCTAAAATATCAAGTGCATTATTATAATTTCTGAAAATATTTCCTGTTAAATCACATTGCTCTTTAGTCAAATTAGCCCATACAATCGATGTTTCTTTGTCTTTTATTTCCTTCTTTAACAACAGAATTTCATCTTGTTTTCCTTTGTTCATCGACATCAACTTATATTCACCGTATTATATTGTTGATTCATATTTAAAAGCCAAAGGGACAGTCCATGTTCAATCAACAAAACATCGGGAATTACTCAAAGACCAACCTTTAATGGACAACACAACAACAAATATTCACAGAACAACACAAACTATCCACACACGACACGCAGGAACGCAGGATGTGGATGGGTGGTGATGAACACCACATAAAAGAACCATTGACCTAATCGAACTCACGGATTTCTATATTGCCCCTCTCATTGAAAGCCACCAATAGGTCTTTACCCTTATCCCATTTCTTGGCTTTAATCAGATCCTTTGGAATGCCTATAAGATATCTGCCTTTCAACTCTTGTAATTTCATAGATTTATCACCCATATACATTTAATATTTAAACGATATGGTTTTATTAGTGGAATAGATATTTAAATCTTAACGACCCTATAATACCTTAGTAAGAAACTACACCTAAACTAACACTCCCTGTGACCCCATCCCCTTTTTGGGTATACACTATACTTCATCTCCCAACATATTTGTTGGTCACTACTTTTGATTTCATACACTAAAATATGTCTGCGTTATGCCTGATACAAAACAACCCAAAGATATTTAATTGTTAGGTGGTAGTAAAGAAGTTATGAGAAATATCCCAAGATGGACCGTAGATAATTCGTATCTTTTTCCTCTCGTAGTGGAACCAACAAATAAATCAGAGGCATCATTGAATCAGCAAATGTTCGATGAGATGTTTTTCTTGCAAAATGGATTTAACCGCAATGATGTGGTCGCTATTTGTCCGGCAGATTACGTGGATATTAAATTAAGAGAGAAAACACCCGTTAATTTTGAGGCATATAGTTCAAAGGAACTACCCGTCAACGCATTGGATATCCCTGAAAATGACTTCAAGAAATATATTTCTCCTTACAATACACCCATACAAGTTACAGCACTTATACCTAAAAGACAACTCAGACATTAGAGGATTCATCTGTCCAATGCATCCGCAACCATTTTATCTTTTTCAGCAACCGTAATAAGCCTAACTGAAATCTTACACTATAGTTAACGCCGATAATAACTAGAAAAATAGAACCAATAAAACAATAGGCGTTAATCTATATGGAAAAGCCATCTGTCCAAATAATTATGGCTTTTACTATATAAATTACACTGGAAAATTAGCGCCTATTCAAGAGTTGTTTGAAATATCTATTTGGGACATTCTACAAATCAATTATTCCTTGAGCAGTGAATATTATATCCTTTACAGGGCTTACAAAAATCAAAAAATACAGAACCAACCGAAAATGACTTAACACTTGAAATAAAGATACGGTAACAGGCAATAAAAAGCAACTACATCTCTTCTTTCTTACGCAATTTCTCATTTTCCTGTGCCTTACGCTCAACTTCCTCTTCAATGCCGAGCTTCTCAACAAGATCCTTATACCTGTTCCTGATAGTAACCTCAGTTACACCAACAACATCAGCAATATCTCTCTGGGTCCTCTTCTCACCCTCAAGAACAGCTGCGATATACAATCCTGCTGCAGCAACACCAGTAGGACCCTTGCCAGACGTAACCTCTTCATCCAGCGCATTCTTAAGAATTTCCTTTGCCCTTGCCTGAACCTTACCGGAAAGCCCGAGAAGTGATGCAAACCTTGGAAGATACTCCTCAGATGTTGCAGGCAATATCCTTATGCCCAACTCCCGCGCAACATACCTGTATGCACGTCCAATCTCGCGCTTCTCAATACCCGAAGCCGCAGCAAGCTCAGACAAAGTCCTTGGCGAACCCTGCTCACGTGCAACCGCATAAATAATAGCTGTAATAATAGACTCCATAGATCGTCCGCGCACAAGTCCCTTAGTAACTGCCTTCTCATAAAGCCGCCCAACTTCCTCATGAACCGCTTTCGGAAGACCAAGATAAGAAACCTGCCTCGCAAGCTCTGAAAGAGAATATGACAAATTCCTGTCCTTGGACTTAGTAAGTCTCTTATTCCATTTCCTTAACCTGTAATACTGCGCCCTCTTCTTGATAGACACTTTATACAGTTCACCGACACCTTTACCGATCTCAGTAGAAATACCCTTATCATGCTTAGTAAACGTTAAAGGCGCACCAGTCCTTGTTCTCATAGCCTGCTGCTGCGCATCAAAAGCCCGCCACTCAGGCGTTGTATCAATCTCATCCTGCTCAATAACCCTTCCGCACTTATTACACGTAAGTTCTCCTCTGGTTTCATCTCTTGCAAAACTCTTACTCCCACATTCAGGACATACTGCTACCATAAGCGCCACCCATAATTAGTATAGAAAAGCCATTATAATCAAGCCCTTTATAAAGCTTTCGAAAGCTATATATGTATGGAAACGTTTATAAACCTTTCGGTGCCTTCCCAAAGAAACAATACCGCTAAACTCGATTTTTAATTGCCGGCATAAATCATAGATATAAAGGTATGCCCCGCCAATTAAATCTGCGGAAATTCAGTGTATTTTGTACATTTCCTGTACCATTCTTCTATGCAATTATTACGAATGGAAGCTTGAAAATCCACTTACGTCCACCTATTTTCCTGAATATCAAAAATCATTCTTCCTCTTCATCATGCTTTTTCTTCTTCTCTTCTACCCTTTCCCTATGCTCTTTCTCCTTCTTCTCTTTTACAGTTTCATCATGCTTTTTCTTCTTCTTCTTCTCTTCCGCCACTTTCTTATGCTCCTTCTTCTTCTCTTTCGCAACTTCCTCATGCTCATTTTCCTTCTCTTCTACCACCTTCTTATGCTCCTCCTTCTCTTCAGAAATTACCTTATACTTTTTCTCTTTCACAATTTCCTTACCATTTTTCTTACTACTACCACCAAACCCAAACAGCCAGCCTAAAAATTTCAGCACAAGAACAAAAGGAAACATCAATATCTTAAAAACACTCACAATAACCTCCGAGGACTTATAAATGACCTTAAACACTTCATACAAAAGATACAGAACAACTCCCGAAAGCACATAAAAAAGAATCAGCTCAACAGTGATATCAACATCAAAGCCAAGCACCTTGTCAAGAACAAAAGGGAAACATGCAGAAATCACAGAAACAATAACAGCATTCTTAAGCACACCCAAAGCCTTATAGACAATAATGATAAAAACAACAAAAATAGCAAACATCAACTTAATATCAGGATTCCCCATATCACTTAAAAACCCAAAAATATTATAATCCATAAATATCAGCATTCACTCACTTGGCGCCTTAAACACACCAAAATCCAGTCTCCCGGTACCCTCAAGAATAATGAGGTCATTATAATACTGCATTTCTCCATCAAAAGATGAAAGTTTAAATGTCTTATCATTTACCGGTATATTTGCAGGATAATCACCACCCATAAATATATCAACATTACCAGTAACATTATTGAGTATCATAGACTGCCCGGTAAGCTTGCTTAAGAAAACTTTCGAAAACACAATATCTTTTCCAGACACTTTCACAAACTTATCCTTTGAAAGAGTCTGCTCATCAGTCCTCACCCTCTTTGCTGATCCTGAAAAACTAAGCTTGCGCCCAAGATTCACACTGCCTGTATAATCCACAAATTCAATATGCGCATCTGAAGCAGACCTCAAAAATAACCCGCTAACAATCATCTTATTTTCCGGACCACCTTCGCAGTCAATATAAAAAGAATCAACATTATCCTTAAACGTAAAATCAATATTCTGCTTCCTTTCAAACTCAAGTACCGCCCTGAACTCAACAGTCTCCTGCTCAGCATCTACATAATTCAAAACATATCCTACCGGATTATTGATTACAGAATCAGTTTTTCCATCAACAGAAGTATATTCAGACAATACACTATATCCTACAGCAACAGCTGCGATGGATAATGCCAATGCAACCGCAAGAACTCTCATAGTCATAAGCTCACTTTTTAATAGTATTAGATTCAATTCTATATTATACTGGGACTATTAATATATATGGGTTCCCATATATAGTTATGGTTTTTACCTGGCAGGCTTTTTTTTCAAGAATGCCAATTAATATAAAGATTTATACAGTATAGTAAAAAACCCTAAACCACGGGTTCTAAAAAAAGGAAGAAGAGGATGATTGATATGATAGAAAATTTTTTCATGGGTGGCGACAACAGCCTGATAGGCACAATAACTTCAATACTATTCTTCCTATTCATAATATTCTACCAGAAAATAATGATGCTCCAGACAATCTGGAGAGCAGAAAAAGACCTCAAGAAGCTTGACGAATATACAAAAAAAGCAGAAGGGTATGTGATGCAATGCATCTCAAAGAAACCAGACAAAAAACTAAAGCATGACATCAGCAATTTCATGAACTTCTTCATCTCAACACCAGTAGACGTCGACCCTTACGGCATTCTCAACAAGATAGAGCACGTGATGAACCAGTCAGAAAGAAGATTCAACTACTTCGTAGATACCATAGCACCAAAGCACAATGCAACAGAGAAAGCCAACCTGAAATTCGGTCTCATCGGCGCGCTTGGTGTCTTCCAGATATACAAGGTAGTAAGGCATCTCATAATCACAGTCAAGAAAAACAACAACATCCAGATGGCATTCATCCTCCAGATGTACCTGCCTCTGCTATTGAAGATGGCAAAAGGAAATGTAAAAGCAACCCAGGCATTTGTCAAAGGCATCCCCATAGGTGACGCAATAGGTCCGATGATAGCAGCCTCATTCAAGACAAAAGAAGGCGAAGAGATCGCAAAAGACGTCATTGTAAGCAAAGAGACAATAGAAGGAAAAACAGTCTTTGTAATGAAAGCAAAAGGTCCGGGCGCCTCATTAGGTAAACTAGGCAAAGCAGTAGAGGAGATAAGAAAGCGCGAAAACATAGAACACATAATCACAGTAGACGCAGCAGGCAAGATGGAAGGTGAGATAACCGGCTCAATAGCAGAAGGTGTCGGCGTAATGATGGGCGGCGTAGGCGTAGAGCGCTCAAAAATAGAAGAAGTCGCACTAAAGCACGATCTACCTCTCGACGGCATTGCAATAAAGATGGGTGTCATGGAAGCATCCGCTCAACTGCCAAAAAAAGTATACGATGCGCAGGAGCCGGCAAGAGACATCACAAAGCGCCTAATAAAAGAGACAAAAAACGGGAACCTACTCCTCCTCGGCGTAGGAAACTCATGCGGCGTAGGCAACACAAAATCAACACTTGAAGGTATTGATATAAAACTAAAGCCAATCTGGAAAAAGCAGAAAAAAGAACTGGACGAAGAAGAAAAGAAAGAGAAAGGCTGGTTTTAAGGCAATATTGATCTACGGACACTTTTCGTTACAGAGCAACAGCTACCCAATTAATGCTGCACTTCCAAAACAGAACGCATTTAAATTTTACAATAGATTTTACTTACCATTATGAAACAAAAACACGGTGACTGAATTGAATGAGGATGATATTTTTAGTGTGGATTCAGGTACTCTGGAAGCGATTTGGAAAGAACAATCGGAGATTTGTGACTCAATCAGTAATCACGGGGACTATGGAGCATTTGAAAAATACCTAGAAGAAGAAAACTTAAAGACTGAGTTCGAAAACTCCTTTAATGCAAAAAATCGCATAGTATGTATTGATGAAGGGACACCCGATGGAGTCCATGTTGCAGGTTCAGGAATACTTTACATATTAGATGAAGAAAAAGACACATACGATTGGGACGATTTCAATAAAGGTTTAGAAACAGCTGCAGAAATAACACGACAGGCAGATAAATTATACGGGATAGATGAAATAACTTACCATGATTATTGCGGAGCAGCCGGAATCGCATTTGGAAAAATGAACCCATCCATAAAATCGCATTTCAATGATTCAGATGACTTCGGAAAATACTTTTCCGAGAAACTTGCAGAAATTTTAGGAAAGAAAGCAATACATATTCCTTTAGAACGCCCCGAAGACAAACACTATGCTCAATGCGTAATCTACGATACAACAGGTCACTATAATGCACAAGGCAATGAAGGCATACCTCAGGGATTAATCATCAGTAGAAAATATCTGACTGAAGAGCAAGCACTTAATGAAACAGAAGTTGCTTTAGATATAGCAACAGGACCACATGGACCGGGCGTAGATAAGATACGCCTAATAATTATTGGTAATCCTTATGACAATAATTTGGATGATATGAAAAACGAATTATCCATAATCCTTCCAAAATATGCCGATAGCGTAATTGTGGACGGAATCATGGCACCCGAAGGTAACAGAGCATACATATAACCATCCGTAATTTATATAAAATCCAACGCCACCAATATAACCCATGCCTGAAAACAACTGCGCATACTGCCACAAGAAATTCACTGAATTCCCATTCACATGCAAATTCTGCACAAACAACTACTGCTCAGACCATCACCTTCCCGAAAACCACAACTGCGCAGGACTTAAAAAATACAAAGAAAACCAGGCAAACTCATTAGCAGCAAAAAAGCCAGCCCAGCCAATAGAATACTTCTACCCAAAATACAAGGACACAAAAACCAAAAAGAAAAAGCCAATGATGCCCTACCTCATAATAGGCACAGGAATCCTCCTGATGATCACAGCCTACTTCATACACCTAAGCATGTACTACATCGGCTTCATCCTGATATGCGCAGGACTCATAAAACTCTTCATGCCGCGGGTTTAGTCACTCCAGGCATAATGCATCTTAACATGCTCAATATCTCCCCAGCTGACATTCTCATTCACACCCAAAAGCAGATCATGCCAGTAAGCCTTGGCAGCCTTCAATTCATCTTTCTCAAACCTCTTGATCCACTTCTCAATCTCAGGATTACTACCCGAAACATCGCGCGCCTCTAAAAGATAAGTACGAATAACATCACGAACACGCTTAGACTCCCAAAACACAGGCACAACCCCTGCCTTCGTATCATACTCCCTAAGCTTCTGCAAAAGCTTCCTGCAATGCTCATAATAATCAACCTTAACTCCGCATCCCTCAGCAATCAGAGTCTCAACCAGCTTCTCAGACCATCCTCGGTGAAACCTGCAAATACCAGTATTACCGGAAAAAAGCTCTTTGACCGACCTGTCCGCAGACTTCTCACCAAGCTCCTTAGGCGGATAGAAATCAGTACCATAATAACTGTAAAACTTGCCCTGTATCTGTAGTGGTATATAGAACCCAGGCACCCAATACTGACACGGCGCAATATACCCGTCAAGACCAAAAGGAATATAATTTGCAACATCAAGGAACTTAACATCCCCCTCGCGCGCACCATACTTAGAAGATAGCTTGCGCACCGCACTACGGATGCCATGGCTGAACATCTTCGAAAACTCAGTCCTCTGGTAAGCGATATCAAAAGCAAGCTTCACACCGATCTCTGCATGCTTAAAAGAATCCTTCATCTCAAAAGTCTCAGCATCGAAATTAGGCTCAACATCAACCTCAACATCCTCCTTCGTCAAAAGCCCCTTCTGCATACACTCAAGCACAAACGACACAATATTACCAAACCCTATAGCATCAAACCCCATATTCTCAACTGCAGAGACAATATTCTCCGCAGCCCTCTGGTCAAAAATACCTGAATTCGGACCCAGTGCTTCATAAGGCTCATAATCCTTCTTCCGATCACCCTTATACTTCTTGCACACAGCAGGACACGGCTCACCGCACGTCCGCCACAACTTAGTATCAATAGTCTCTTCATTGAACTGCTTCAGATAATGCTTGACAACAAACTTCTCATAAAGCTCCTTCCTCTTCTCATTCGAAAGATAGACAGAAGTCCAGTTAAACATCGGAAGCCACGCACCAATAGTAGACATATTGACACCGAAAGTCCCCCCGCTCTTATACTTATCAACATATCGATACTTCTCAGTGGACTTCCTTGCAGAATCAGTCATATTTGTACCAAGATGTTCCATAAATATCTCATCAACAGCCTTCATATCCTTAAGATCCTTAGGCTTAAACACACGATCATCCCTATCACCGCCAAACATGACAGCAGCAATATTATGCCCCTGGAAAAGCACAGAACCAAAACCACCTCTTCCAGCCCAACCATCAGACCCCTTGACAATATTTCCATTCCTGATAACAAGCGTACTGATAGCTCCCTGGTTAGTATTCACAGCCGCAGGACCGCAGGCAAGCACCCTGAAATCAAGATAAATCTTATTCTTCAAAAACAGATCCTTATACTTACCAACCACATACTCATGAAGAGAATAAACCCCCATTTCATCCTTAGCATACACATCCATAAGCTCATCATACTCAACAGGATAAAACTTCACAGACATCTTCCCGGAAATATTCCTGATCACAAGAACAGAAGGTTTCTTTGACTTCCCCTCAATCTTCACAAAATCCAAACCTGCCTTATATAGCGGTCGCGCAGCACCACCGATAGTACTCAAAAAAAGAGTCTCAACCACAGGCGAATGACCGACAATGATCAGCCTGTTTGTACCAGGTATCTTACTGCCTGCAAGAGGACCTGCCCCGAAAATAAAGCAATTCTTAGAATCAAGCACCCCGTACTCATAAGTCTTTGCAGAGAGATGCGCATCAACAGCATAATCGACAACACCCAACACATTATCTGACTCAAGCAACAGTGACTTGAAAGAACCCTTCTCCGCATTAATTTCAATAACTTTTTTCATCATACAACCACCCATAATATAATTCATTGTCCAGTCTTATATAATATAACACTCAATCAATAATAATTTCCTTCTCAATACTTGCAACCACCTTATTATAGACCACAATCAATATAAGTCCGAGAATCCCAAGCACAACAACAGCCACAAGCATCACAAGCATTAAAACGATAGCCGATCCTTGCACTCCCCCAAATATCCCGCTTCCGCCACTAATACCATCTGCATGTGTCCTGATACTATAAATCACACTGTCAAGTATTGACCCGCAATCCTCGACACAGGTCCTCTTAGTCTCAAATGGTTCGCATCGCCCGTTCCCGCAAAATTCAAGATTATACCTATCATCCTCGCAGGTCTGGTTCCACATGCAGTTCTCAGAGTACGACAAGCCAAAAAAACAGACTATAGACAGCGCAAGAGATAAAAGCAAAACATTTTTCTTCATAAACCTAACCATACTAAATTATTACCTCTTCTTGTTTATATTGTTTAGTTTTAGTCATATCCTCATTTTATCGACAGAAAAAGTTCATCTCTCATACAATATAGAAAAAAGGACACACTACCAGTCAGAAGCATAGTCATCGCCAATAAAATACATTTAAATAATTCACACCACACATAAACACCCACATAGAAGGAGTCAATCCAATGACTCAATGGTGCCCTGTATGATAATACCATTCAAAAACATCAAAGACTACATATTCGACCTTGACGGCACAGTCTGGACACACACAGACCTGCTATTAAATGCTGAATACGTCATAAAAAAGCTCCAGAAAAAAGGCAAAAACATCCACTTCACAACAAACAACACAATCCTTTCAAGAAATGAAATCGCAAAAAAACTCATACACTTAGGCATAAGAACAACCAAAGAACACATCTTTTCCGCAGGATACGTTGCATCAAAATACTTCGAAGAAAAAGGGATAACCGAAATATACGCCATCGGCGAACACGGTCTTGTCGCAGACCTATCAGAAGCAGGCATCAAAATTTCAGAAAACGCAAACAATGTCCTATTAAGCATCGACCGGAGCTTCAATTACTCCAAACTAAAACACGCAAGCGACCTGATAAACAAAGGTGCAGAACTCTACTGCACAGGAATCTCAAAATACTTCAGAGTCAGTACAGAACTATACCCTGCCGAAGCACCCCTGATAAGAGCAATCGAAGCCCTCACAGGCAAAATGCCAATACACCTCGGCAAACCCTCAGACGCATTCAAATCAAGAATATCCGAAGACCTGACCCTCTTTCCCGAAGACGTTCTTATCATAGGAGACGACCTGAACGAAGACATAGTCTTTGCAAACAAATGCGGATTCAAAAGCGCCCTCACACTCACAGGCAACACATCAAAAGAATCAGCTGATGAGGCATCTGGCATGAAAAAGCCAGGCGCGATAATCCGCGACCTAAAAGAGATAATTACATTTTATTAAAATGTTGATACTATGACCCCACTAAGATTCAGGGACACAAAACTCACATTAATAGGGCACGCCACATTCATGATAGAAACACCCGACATAACAATATACACAGACCCCTACAGAATACCAGACAACTCACCCCTCGCAGACCTCATTCTTATATCACACAGCCACTACGACCACTGCGATCCAGTAGACATTGAAAAAATAACCAAAGAATCAACACTCATCATCACATGCGAAGAAGCAAAAAGAAAATTAAAAGGAAACATACAGATCATGGGTCAGCAAGAGCAGATAGCTAAAGGAGGACTCACAATCACGACAATCCCTGCATACAATATTAACAAACCATATCACCCCAAAGGCGCAGGCGTCGGCTACATAATATACACAGGACAGACCACAATATACTTCGCAGGCGACACAGACTACACAGAAGAGATGCAAAGACTAACAGGCATTGACATCTGCCTTGTACCGATTGGCGGGACATACACAATGGACGAAAAAGAAGCATCAGAATTCATAAACCACATCAAGCCAAAAGTCGCAATCCCCATGCACTACGGAAGCATCACGCAAGGCGACCCAATTGAATTCAAAAGACTGACAGACCCCAAAATAGATGTCCGCATAATGGCATGAAACTATATTAACAACATAACACAAATACATTTTATGGTAAACATAGAAAACCTGTTCAACAACGCATTCAGTACAATAAGAACCGAACCAAAAATACTTCTGCCGCTCGTTCTCAACTGGATACCCATAGCAATAATATCACTCGCAATGAGCATAATGGCAAGTGACTTCATAGGCAAATACTCTCTTGACACCCTGCGCATTGCATTTGAAAAAGAAAAATTCGGATTCATAACGCAATTATTCAATGAAAACATTTATCTCATAGCCATGATACTATTGGCAATATCAACATCAATCTTCATCTCTTCATTTGTCAATGCAGTCTACCCGACAATCTCCTACCAGATATACTATAAGAAAAAAATACTCATAAGCGAAGCTGTAAGCATAGCAAAAAAAAGATACCTGAAAGTCCTCTGGACAAACATAATATTTAACATCATCTCAATGGTTGTAATATTTGGCACAATATTCCTTGGAATCATCTTATTTGCAGTTTTCGTTACTGTCGGCGGCATTGCAGGAGTCGGGATAGGTTTAGCCACAGCAATAATTACCGCACTCTTAATGCTGGCACTCATAGTATATGTGTCAGCAATTCAGCTCATACTTGAACCCGTAGTCGTAATCGAAAACATCTATGGACTATCTGCAATTGAGAAATCACACACTCTCCTTAAAGGAAAGCTTTTTGAGGTACTGATATTCCTGATCCTTCTTATAATTGCAAACGGGCTTTACTTTGCAATGGCAGGACTGATTGCAGGTCTCCTGGAATTTGTAATCGGTCCATACACAACCATAATAGAACTGTTATTGATGCTTTTACCATCTGCATTCATCCTTTTATCCTATGGTCTTTTATACCTCGAAATAGCTCCTGCATCAATAAACCTGTCGGACTCTCCAGGTCTGGTGGCGCATCCACAAGAACAGAACAACACCCCTCCACCTCCTCCGGAAGAACTGAAACAGTCTGATTCTTCCCCAGACTGAACATATAACTCATACAATCATCAACACGCTTATCATAAAAACCAACCATCTGCACACATGATTCATACTTCTCCTCATCTTGTGCGTAACTATCCGCACAAAGACTCACCATCTCATCACTATCCACACTCTCATCCAGAATATTATCACAAAAATCACTGCTGTTTGTAGGCATCGAAAGATAATAAGTGCCATTCTCCTCAATACACATCATCGGCACAACAAAATCAGTAAACATCTTCACCATGAATCCATCAGTAAGCGTAATACTATACACATTCAAAAGCAGAGCAAAAACCCCAATAACTAAAAATAATTTCACTACATTTGTCTCATCCATCCACGACAACCCCGCATATCAACATCAATACAAATAAATATAACAAAGCAAGTATATAAAAATTAAAAAGAACCAAAACAGGTCTCAGCATGAAAGACAGCACCATAACATTCCACGAAGACCAGCAATTCCGCCAGACATGGGTATGGGTCATCCTCCTCCCAATCACAGCCCTCGTATGGTACATCACCTTAATGCAACTAATATTCCAAACACCAGTCGGAAACAATCCCGCATCAGACTCCGAAGCACTAATACTATTGCTCCTGTTCGGCATACTATTTCCCATATTCTTCCACAAGCTAAAACTGACAACCGAAGTGCGTAAAAACGGTCTCTACATCCGCTTCTTCCCCCTCCACCTAAAATTCAAAAAAATACCCATAGACAAACAGACAAACCATTACATGCGCACCTACGAGCCCATAACAGAATACGGCGGATGGGGCATAAAATGGGGACCGAAAGGCAAAACCTACAACGTATCCGGAAACCAGGGAGTCCAGCTGGAATTCACAGACAAAAAGCGCCTTCTTATCGGCACACAAAAACCACAGCAGTTAGACAGCGCAATCAGCCACTACCTGGAAGAACAGGAAGATCGCACTTAAAAGAATAAAAAACTAAATGCGCTCTTTCACATAATATCCCAAAACAAAGATGTTACGCGCTAAAGATGGCATATCTGGTGCTCTACATTGATTAGTGTAAGAGCTTCCTGCGCGCTTCAAATCTTCCTGTAGATATTGCGCCTATGCCCAATGTGGAGAATATGCAAGATACTGACATTATTCTGTATATCCACGATTACCCTGTAATCTCCTACCCGTAGCTTGTATTCTGGTCTGCCGGTTAATCTGATAAAAAAGTGGTGAGGGTTTTCTTTTGTTTGCATGATTTTATTCCATATTCTCTCTTTTATCTGAGTAGGGACTTTTTCCAGAAATTCGATTGCATCTTCATCAAATTGTACTTTATACACTTCAAAGACCCAGCCTTCTTTTTGCTTCTTCTTCAGTTACAAATTGACCTTTTTTCATTCGCTCTCTTGCTTTGTTTATTGATTCAATTGTCTCCTTGCTTAGTTCCGGTTCTTCTTTTATGTTTTTTGCTATGAACACTATTTTTTTGATAACTTCGTCATAGCTTTCATTTTTGTATTCCCTGAACATATCCAGTTCTGTTTTTGTCTCTTCATGAAGTTTTATAGTTGTTGTGCTTATAGTATCACCTTGCTCATAATATTGTACAGTTACGAGGTATACTTTGGTATACCTACGTATACTTAAATATCTTTCGGAGGTTGATTTTATATCTGGCAGTTGCAAAAGAATTTAAGTATTCTATTATAGTAACATTTCTATGCCAAGACAATCAGAGAACCTGAAGTTGATTAAGGATGTTATTAGATTGACTGAAGAGGGTGAGATTGATAAGGCGTTGGTTCAATTCAGGAAACTGCTCTTGTTTACTGGAAAGTTTTCAAGGAAGGAAATAAGAGAGATATATGAAATTGGGAACCTCTGCAAGAGCGAGAAGATAAATTGGTATTCTGAAATATTTCTTGGAGAAATCGACGAAAAAATCAAAAAAAAAGAGCATGAAAACCTTTATTTCATTAAAAGCGAGATTCTCTTTAATCTCGATGATGATCAAAGAACATTAGAAGTTCTATACAAGGCAATAAAAAAGTATCCTGAAAATGCTGAGTTTTTGAATACCCGTGCGCAAATCCTACAAGACAAGGGCGAACTTGATGACGCGCTGAAAGAT
>DAOWAN010000162.1 GCA_030634545.1 Candidatus Nanohalarchaeota archaeon | reverse complement strand
ATGGCAGAACCTCAACATCTCCGACCCCGACGGGCTATACGACTGGGACATATCAGCATACCCATCAACAACAGGTGTGGACATAAGATGCAACGCAACAGACTCATACGACGAAAGCAGCTACTTCAATCCAACGGGAACAATCATAATAGACAACACAAAACCGACATTCTCAAATAATATTAGAAACCCCGACCCGCCAAACGAAGACCAGCACATACAGGTAAACATAACAGTAACTGAAATCAGACCGCACACAATAATACTGGAATGGGACACAACAACAAATTACACTGTAACAACAAACAACACAGACGAGTATTATTTCACAATACTGTCAGGAAACTACACAGCACACGACACAATAACATACAAGTGGTATGCAAACGATACACTGAACAACAACAACTTAAGCACACAACAGCAATTCACTGTCCTGAACCAAAATCCAACAATCATGGTGACTGAACCAGACGGAACAGGTGACACAACAACAGACAACTACACAGTAGAATGGACTGCATCTGATCTGGACAATGAAGATACGTTATTGATAAGCTGCTACGCAGACGCAGACAATACCGGACTGGATGAGACATACATCTGCTTCCAAAATTCTGCAAACGACGGTACCGAAATATGCGAAATGAATGCATGGACATCAGACACATATTACATCTGGTGCAATGCAACAGACGGATATTCATACACAACAAACTATTCAACAGGAGAAGTACTGGTAGACAACACAGACCCGGCAATTTCAGGTGAGACAAACACAACAATACCAAATGAAGATGAGACAATACAGGTCAATGCAACCATCACTGACACGCAATCTACAATAGACACAGTATGGATAACCGTCACAATAAACAACACCCTATTCCACAACTACACAGTCTCAGATAATAATGGAGATGAATACTACATAACACTGACTGAAGACAACTACACAGCACATGACAATGTGACATGGCAATATTTCGCAAACGACACACTCGGAAACCTCGGAAACGGGACAGTACAGGAATTCACTGTAAGAAACCAGCTCCCGACACTCAACCCAGTACCACACGTAAACAATACAACACCTCAGACAAATGACATCATAAACTGCACAGGAGAAGCATTCAGCGACAATGACAACGAAGATTCAGAACAATCAAGAGAATACAGATGGTACAACAATTCCGAAATTATCTCTGGACAAGAACAAGCCACATTAGACCTGTCAACACCAGGACTACACAAAGAATCAATCATTGAATGCTCAATAAGAGTCAACGACGGGTATGAATGGTCACAATGGCACAACTCATCAGATACAGCAACCATCCAGAATACACCACCAACTGCACCGGACAGCATAGACTTAGATCCTGCCGGTGAAGTTTATACTAACACAACAATAACATGTAACTTAGGCAGCTATAGTGATGATGACAGCGATGCGATGACACCATACTACAAGTTCAATGATACAATAGGAACATTACAGGAATGGTCAACAACAGACACCTACGATTGCAACGAAGCAGGATGCGATAAGGGCGATACTGTATACTGTTGGGCAAAGATTGTTACCGATGACGCAAACTCAACACTAGTAAGCGATTCAGAAACCGTACTCAACAGCAACCCGCAGATTACACTATTAGAACCTGAAGACTATGGATATAGGAGAGACACATTTAATTTCACATACAACGCAACTGACGAGGACGAGATAGCAGACGTGGACTACTGCGAATTATGGAAGAACAATGGAACCGGCTGGACATTGCTATACAACGAAACAACGCCGCAGGCGACCAACAATGTGACATACAGCGTAGGACCAGACAACCACATAGAAGACATAGAATGGTATGTGAACTGCACAGACATGTCACTTGCAGAAACAAAATCAACAAACCATAAGGTATACATCGATAATGTAAACCCAGTACCGCACTTCTACTACCCGAAAGCAGACAATAGCACAGTTCATCCTGACCACAACAACACATTAAATCTGGATGTAAGAGCAGAAAACGACCACCTGATTGAAGTCAATCTCACAATAACAAACAGCACAGGATATGTTGTCCATTCAAATCTAAGCGGAACAATAAGTGATGCAGAAACACACATAGAATGGTACAATCTGACATACCCAATCAACATAGCAGCATGGCTGCCAGACAATTATACAATCACATTGAACGCAAGCGATTATGCAGGAAACGATGGGTCATGGACAAGAACATTCCGGATAAACAACCCACCCGCAATGACAGATGTATCAATAACGCAGAGCGTGGTAGCAGACAGTCAGGAGGTAAATATCACAACACAAGGTGCAGACGATAATGACAATGACCCGTACATACTAAGATGCGGAACAGCATCAGGACTTGAGGACCTGTGCAATTCAACACTGACAACCGCAGGAACAGAAGCAACATGCGGGTTCATAAATACATGGAGCGACACAACAGAACACACAATATATTGCATACTGGATGACACATATGATAATTCAACTGAAAGTACCGACAGCATATACTCTGACAATACAGCACCGCAGTTCACAGATATGGGAATCAATGACACTGACATAAAAGTAAATGATAGTGTAAAGTTCTATGCACTATGGAGCGACCCGGGCACAGCAGTACTGGACAACTACATATTCTCATGGAATGACTCAGGAATATGGCTAAACACAACAGCTAACCTGATTGACTGGAGCAACATAACAAGATCAATATTCTCAACGCAGGGAAAGGACATAGCATGGATAATATATGCAAACGATTCTGTAGGAAACACAAACAGCACAGGAATACAACTATTCACTGTAAACAACACACTATCAAACATAACAGCCGCACAGTTCAACACAAGCATATTCTACATAGGAGATGATATCCAGTGTAACTCAACCATAACAGACGCAGACCTCGACACACTGACAATAACATACGACATCTGGGACATACACCACTCAGAAAACGCCCCAAACTACAATGAGACAACCAACGGACAGGCAGCAAAGACAGGCGATACATACACAGCAACAATAACAAACACAATAGGTGCAAAAGGCACATGGACATGCAGGTTCCATGTACACGACACTGTGCTGACCAGACACTCAGACACAGACACAGCAACAGTCCCAAACACAGCACCAACAACACCAACAACACTAACCCCGCAAACAGGTACCTACGGCGGCGACAACCACACAATATCAATAAACTGTACAGGAT
>DAOWAN010000012.1 GCA_030634545.1 Candidatus Nanohalarchaeota archaeon | reverse complement strand
TGCTATAGCTCTAATTGCCTCTTCAATCGTATTTGATGAACCCTGTTCTTCATGCTTTTTGTATTTTTTAGCCATATTAATCTGTATTATATGTTATCAGAAATTATATTAAGGGATATGACATATAATACAGATTAATATGGCTAAAAAATACAAAAAGCATGAAGAACAGGGTTCATCAAATACGATTGAAGAGGCAATTAGAGCTATAGCAAAAAAAGAGGCTGAGCGCTTGTTCAAGAAAGGTATAAGAAAAATATAACCCCTAATAGCATTCTATTTTCTTAAAGAAAAATTGTTTTTATCTAATTGCTCGACATGAAAGGTTCCAAATCAGATGTCTCCCTTGTCTTTATTCATCTGTCCATTTCTTAAGAATCATCAACCAACATAAACTCCTTCCCGCAAAGCCTGCACACAGCGCTGAACTTCTTACTCCCTACCCTAACATTAGTACACCCGCAGCTGTATTTTCGAAGATTCGAAGACCCCTTCTTAAACTTTCGCACCCCCTCCTTCTCAGCAATAATCTCAACCCCATGCAGAGTCACAAACCCCGCAAACGGCTCAAACATCCCAAGTGAATACCCGCGCGCATCAGACGGAATCCCAATCATCCGCGACCTCTCCAGAAAAAACCTCGAATGCCTGTTTCCCGACGATTTTCCAGGCTTAATCCCCCGCAGATCCTCCTCAAGATGAATCATCTCATGCAGAAGCGTAGCAAGAATCTGGCAAAAAGGTCTCTCCATATACTGCGAATTCAGGTTAATCTCATGCTTAAGCCCAAACTCATTCCTCCCGAACCTGTAATGCCCAAGAGTAGTGACCCTCGTCTTCTTAAAAGAAATTACAGCCTGCGGAAGCCCCTGTGCGAACCACTGCGCATTAAACAAATCAAAAAACCTGTAAAGATACTTCACAGCACTCTTCAGGTACCAATCACCCACAGATGACTCATGCTCGCGCAAATTACGGTTAATATCCTCAATCATAATACCTCTATGCATCCACATAATTTAAACTTTAACACCAGAAATTATTTAAAAGAAAGTTATAATTTAGATGTAGTGACCTATTTCGGTGTAATATTATGCAAAATCCAAATTTACAGAAAATAGGGGTAGATATCTCCAGACTGACTTATAAGGACAATAGGTACTTCTTGGATGAAAAAGCACTATTTGAAGCACTCAAGAGCTTCTATTCCAACGGAGAAGATAAAAGAATTACCTTACGTGCAAAAGATATAGCAAATAGATACTTAGAATTTCTAGATGATGGAAAAAATAATATTAAAAAGACCTATATGCTGACAAATCCAGATCAAGAAGTCATAAGAAACTTAAGAAATTTCATCTCAGAACTCAGTAAAATCGGATTTTTAGGATATGATGAGAATATTGTTGTAAACAGGAGACAATATATTCTTCCCAAAAAAGATGATATTGATATTGTTGAACAAGAATTCTATGATTTTGAAGAATCATTGCATGAACATGCGTCTGGAATATATGTAGGGCTAAATTATATTTTTGAAGATATTGACACCAATTTAGTCGAAAATTTTCTCAATGAATTAATGGCTGAATCAAAAAGAAATTATAGAGGCAAAGTACGCAAAACTGTAGTAATTAGTGAACTGAAAAAAAAATATATCGAAGAACTCAAAGAACAAAAAACGATAAGTGAAGATGAAATTACTAAAGATATCAAGGATGTTGTAGACCAAGCATTCAATATTTTGCTATATAGGTCACAGCAGATACCGCATCCGATATATATTAAAATGATTGGAAACGGTTCACTCAGGGTAACTAAAAAGCAATATGCCGCATTAAAAGAAGTTCAATATTATGCATTATTAGACAGATTCAATAAATCACCAGAATATAAAGCAGAATTTTCTGAAGGCATAATTAGCGGGCTAGATAATATATTTAAAGAATACACAGATTCAACAGAAATTCATTTTGTTATAGAATTTCTGGATACTCTGGCTAATGATAGAGATAATAATAATCTGGGAAGGATAGAAAAAACAAAAATTATTAATGAACTTAAGGATAGATATACTGAACAACTCAAGACCCGGAGAAAAGACCAAACAGTGATAACTCAAAATTTGAGTCTATTTAATGAGGTCTTAAACGAAGCATTCATCCTGCTAGCTTCTGAAAGTATATATCCGCCCATGATAGAAAATTCCCCATATTGGCATATATTTACACCACAATACGAAATACTAGAAGAAATATCTAAACACGCGAAGACACTCAAAGAAAAACACAGCATATCATGTGCTTAAACAAACGCAAAAAAACTATCAATTTTAGAAGGAGTTATTCAACAGCATTAATTCCACACTCACCGAGATGCAAAATAACTTAGAACTACCAGATCCAAGATAACCCAACAATTGAAATCAGCCATAAACCACATTAAAAGAACCCGCACAAAAAGCCCAACACCCCACAAAAACTATATAAAACAATTTATCCCATAATCTACCCATGATAACCCTCTCTTTCACAAGCCTTGTAACCGACCAGGTAAACACACTCACAGACGGTTATTTCGGCGAAACCCAGCTGCAATTCATAGCAAGCCTCGCAGTCCTTTGCATCTTCATAATACTTGCAAAACTGACAGACATGATATTCGAAAAAATATTCTTAAGACTCGCATCAAAAACCAAAACAGAAGTAGACGACAAAATTCTCAATGCACTGAAGACCCCCATATTCGCAACCGTAGCACTCATAGGCATAATAATCTCATTCGGGATGATAACTGCACTCGAAGCATTCATGGCAACCATCATCAACATAATAAAAACGCTCATAGTCATAATCTGGACCGTAGCATCCATAAAAATAGCAACAATACTCATCCACGACGTCATAGGACATGTAGCATCCAAAACCAAATCAACCCTTGACGACGAAATGCTTCCCCTCTTCAGCAACCTTGCGAAAGTCCTTATCTGTATGATAGGAATCATGATGGCTCTGAGCATATGGAACATAGAGATAACCCCGATTCTCGCATCCGCAGGCATAGCAGGATTTGCAATAGCATTTGCAGCAAAAGACACACTATCCCACCTCTTCGGCGGCATCTCAGTCTACTTTGACAAGCCATTCAAAGTCGGCGACAGGATACAGCTCGACGGCGGCGAATACGGGGACGTAAAAGAGATAGGTCTCAGGAGCACAAGAATACTGACACTCGACGAGACACTTATAGTGGTGCCAAACAACACCATCGCCAACTCAAAGATAGTAAACTACCACGCACCCCGCTCCCGCATGAAAGTCAAACTGCGCCTCGGTGTCAGCTACGGCTCAGACGTTGCAAAAGTCAAAAAAACACTATTGAAAATCGCAAATAGCATCCCTCAAGTAAAAGACAAGCCAAAGCCAGTCGTCCTCTTCATAGAGCACGGCGACTTCAGCCTCAACTTTCTTCTAATCACATGGGTAGACAACCCGGAATTAAAAGGAACAGTAACCGACCAGCTAAACATGGGCATAGACAAAGAATTCAAAAAAGAAGGCATAGATATACCATTCCCAACCCAGACAATCTACACAGTAAAATAGGTGATAATTATGACAACAACAAACACAGAACCGCTTAATGCAGGAGACCTTAATCTCTCGGCATTGACCCCGGACGAGGAAAACGACATACTGAGAAACACAATAGAAGACCTCAAAACCGAACTGGACAAATACAAAACAGCACCCTACATTGTCGCAAACGTTATAGACATCATAACACCCGATGAAGTAGTCATTCGGCTGAACACTGGCGAATTCTGCGTCAATATTGCAGATGACATAAAACACAAACTAAAGCCTGACGACCGCGTTCTTGTGGAACAGAAATCACTCACTGTCGTGCGAATAATCGGCATCTCAAAACACTTTGACGTATCAAACTACATAATCTGCGAAAAACCGCACATTGACTGGAAAAACATAGGCGGTCTGGATGAGCAGATAAACGAGATAAAAGAAGTGATAGAACTCCCCCTGCTAAACCCTGAAATATTCGAAAAAGTAGGTATTGAACCGCCAAAAGGCATGCTTCTCCATGGTCCGCCCGGTACAGGAAAGACATTGCTTGCAAAAGCAGTAGCAACAAACACACAATCAACATTCATAGAGATAGTCGGCTCTGAACTAGTCCAGAAATTCATAGGCGAAGGTGCAAAATTCGTAAAATCCATCTTCGCGCTTGCAAAAGAAAAGGCACCCTCAATCATATTCATAGACGAACTAGATGCAATCGCCGCAAAAAGAATAGAAGTCGGCACATCAGGCGAAAGAGAAGTCCAGCGCACATTCATGCAGCTCCTCTCAGAAATAGACGGCTTCAAGCACCTCGGCAACGTAAAAGTCATCGGCGCAACAAACCGCCTCGACATCCTCGACCCGGCAATCATAAGACCCGGGAGATTAGACCGTATCCTCGAAGTCCCAACACCCGGAAAAGAAGGAATACATGAGATATACAAGATACACACCTCAAAAATGCACCTTCAAAAAGACATAAATCTGAAAGAACTCTCCCATGCAAGCAAAGGTCTGTCAGGTGCCCAGATAAAATCAGCATGCACCGAAGCCGGCTACTTCGCGATAAGAGAGAACCGCCACATCATAAACACGCAAGATTTCACATCCGCCATAAAAAAAGTAAAAAGAGACGAAAAAAACCATAACAATCACAGGATGTATGGATAACGCATTGAGCAAACCACTTTATCAGAGCAAAAGACACCATAAACTATTTAAAGTTAACTGTCAAACTTTTCTAAAAGGTGATAACTCATGACAGTATTCAGATGTTCAGAATGCGGAAACACAGTTGAAGAAGAAGCACCTCCGGAAAAATGCCCCTGCGGCGCAAAATTCAGCTTTGACGAAGTATTCGACTACGACGAAAAATCAGATGAAGACAAAGAAGAAGACACATTAGAGCCAGACGACGACGAAATATACTAAATACAAAATCTGCGAATTCTTTTCAATTTTATTTTTATTATCTTTTTAAACTTTAGTCTGCAACAAATTCTTATGCTAGACGAAACCACATACAAAATAGTAATCTGCTTCATCATACTCATAGCCGGATTCACACTCTCCAAATTAGGGGAAAAGATAATAACCTCTCTCTGGCGAAAAAAATACAAAGCAAGATTGGAAAGAGTGCAGTTAGCTCACATCTATGGTCTTATAATAAACATCCTCTCAATCATTATTGCCCTGAGTTTCCTGAAAATAAACATAAAAGAAACAACCCTTTTTGAGATTTATGCTTATATCCCGTTTATTTTGTCTGTAATACTGCTTGGCGTACTGATAATTCTTATCGTAAAAGTGATATTCTACTTCCTTGACAAATTCATCTCCACAAGTGGGATAAAGAACCTAGTCAAAGAATATGAGCAGGAACAATCCCTCTCAAACCTGCTGCATCTCCTAAAATACACATTATACATCATATTCTCACTCCTTGCCCTAAACTCACTCGGCATAAACATGGACTATACAATCACTTTCTTCAGAAGCATCTTATATCCTGCATTGATATTCTGCCTCGTCCTGTTATTCGTGGGTCTGAAGCCATTCATAGAAAACTATTTCGCAGGAATATACCTGAAAAACATGAATTTCCTTAGAGTCGGGGAGCAGGTCAAAATAAAAGAAAACACATGCATAATCGAGGCACTAAAGACAGAGGGTCTCATCCTGAAATCAAAAAGCGATTTCAGTGTATTCGTTCCATACAAAAAATTATATGGTGAACAATTGCAATACAAAGAAATAATCTACGATCTTGCAACCCTTGAAAAAATAAAAAATCACTTCCTTGCACAAAATCCAAGCTACTGCGGACCTGCTTCAGCATCAATGGTCTTAAAGATATTCGGATACGACATAACCCAGGAAGAATTCGGACAGATGGCAAAAACCATAGTCCCACCGCAGAAAAGACTGGACGGGGCAACAATCCCTGGCGGGACACACCCCAAAGACCTGATAAACACAATTGAAAAACTAACAGAAAACAAAGTAAAAGGCGCATGGGTAAGCATTGACAGGATCAACGACCTCAAACTGGAGCTAAAGACATGGCTTGACAACAAGGCATTGATCATCATTGACTACAAGAAAAGCTTCCTCTTTCCTGAAGCCCTAAAAGCCCACTACTCTGTATGTTTCTCCGTAAGAGGAGACGAGATGCTGATCCTTGACCCCAGCCAGAAAAAGGGCGGCGTGTACTTCGCAGACATAAAAAAAGTGTACCTCGGGATGAACACCTACTCTGAACTACTGAAAGAGAAACGAGGATATATTGTTCTTGCGCCAAAAGGAACCACAGCATACCACCGTCTCGAAAAAGGTCTCATCTACTCAGACCCCGACCTGTATAACAACCTAAGCAACAACCTCACAAAAGACCTGAACAAGTTAATCGGTCATGCAGGTAAACTGGAAGAGATTTTGCCGAAGAGCATTAAAAGGACAATTGAAGAGTATAAGAGGAAGGATAAAGTTGTGAGGGTCTGGCGCCCTAAATCAGACTAAATCTTCAGATATTTTTCTAAACAAAATCAGAATATTTAAATAAATAAAGAGTCTATTCATAAGCATGTCTGAAACAGCATTAGAAGAAAAAATAGTGCATGAATTAGAGGCAATCAGACAAGATATCAACTACATAAAAAAACACATGGTTGATCAGGACAGCATTATGAGCGAAGACGATTACCATGTCCTACAGGAATACAAAAAAGAAAAAAAGACCGGCAAATTAACATCCCATGAACAACTTAAAAAGGAACTGGGATTATGATGTTGGATATCAAATATTCAAAACAGGCAGTTCGATTTCTAAAAAATGCAGATAAGATTCTTGTTAAAAGACTATTGGATAAAATTAATTGCTTACAGAAACAGCCTGTTTTGCACGATTCAAAAAGAATTGAACCTTCGCAGGACAAATTGTACCGTGTCCGCGTAGGGCATTATCGAATACTCTATGATGTAAACCATAACCGCAACATAATAGGAATCGTCAAAATAGACAAAAGATCACGAGTTTATGCATGACACTCATCACGACAAAGAAACCCCGCCATAAGCAAGCAAATCCTTAAGCTGTCCAAGCACAGTCTCCCTGAACTTAATTCCTTTATCTGTAAGACTATAAACCTTCCTCTCTCTCTGCCCCTCATAAGCAGAACTGACATCCACAAGCCCCTTCTTATGCATGCTATTCAAAAGCGGATAAACCTGCCCAGCACTAAGATTCTTCCCTGTAATCTTCAAAAAATCCGACATCAACTCATACCCATGCTTAGGTGACTTATGCAGCGCCACAAGCACATACAATTTCGTCAGGTTAGTCAAAAAAGACTCCTCAGTTTTCATAACACATCACATCCTCCAAATCAAAGGCAAAAAATCCATTTTTTCTCAAATCATCCTTGCCCTCTATTTTTTTCGCAAAGAGCCCAAAGTATTCTGTCCGATTACCTTTATGCCAGTCAACATGAGCACTTTTCTGTTCCAATTCATCCAATACGCCAACCGCCTGCCTACGACTAAGATCTTTCCACTTGCACTCAAAAAAACCTATCTCTATTGTCTTTTCATTCACAGCGACAATATCAATTTCATAACTATTCTGCCCTTTAACTCCCTTAAACACTCCCCACTGCCTGCCAATCTTATCAAACTCAAATGGCTTCTTTTTTACAAGCATCATTTGCGCTATATCCTCAAATATATAAGAGACATAAGAATTGTAATTCTCAATAAACACACTCTTTATCTCATCCATCCTTCCCTGTTCATAAAACCCTTCATACCTCTTCACAAACAAGAACCAGAAATCAAGAAAATGACTCCTCAACCTATAGAGTCCTGCTCGCGATTTTCGTGGGTCATCGAGAATCGGGGTCTGGCGCATAACAAGATTATATTCTTTTCTTAACATATCGACATATTTTGCAGCAACATTTGTCTTATTCTCAAACATACCTGCAATTTCATTTAGTCTTGTTCTCCCCTGCGCTATTGCCTCAAGCACAGAGAAATACGTCTTATATTCTCCCCCGAATTCAGTAACAAGAACAGACTTCCCTTCATCTGCAAGAAAAGACGTTTTCGCCCCGAAAAACAGGTTCACAATACATCTCTCGAAATTCTTATCCTCCTGTTTTTCAATAATTTCATAATATTTCGGAACCCCTCCAAACACAGAAAAATATTTGATTATCTCTTCCGCATCCGTAACCCCCATATCCTGCAAAATCTTGCATATAACAGGAAACTCAAACTCTTTTAGGTCAATCTGCACATCCTTCCTCCCGTAAAGAGGATGCGAATAATCTGCAAATATTCTTCTCATTAAAGAAAAGCTTGACCCGCTCACAAACAGGCAAGTCTGCTTCCCTTTTTGCTTATATTCATCAATCATTTTCTGGAAATCAGAATATATGGACTTATCCATATAATAAAAATTCTGGAATTCATCAAAAAACACATATTTCTTTGTCTCAAACAGGTAGCGCAAAAGATCAGTTATCCTGTGAAACTCAGGAATACCTAAATCAACAGAAATATCTTTGAGAAATGCTGTTATTGTCTTATCCTTCGCAACAAAGACATAAGCATAATCCTTTTTTGAAAGAAACTCAAGCAAAAGCCGCGTCTTTCCAATCCTGCGCATCCCGGATACTACAATAAACTCAAACCCGGATGTTTTCGAACATCTGTCAAGCAATTCAAGCTCCTTTTCCCTGTCATAAAATTTCATATCTGCTCACACAAAACAATCAGTATGTATGGAGTACATAATGTACCTCATACATACTATTCTGGCGCCAAAACTATATAAATCTATCTGAACCGGAAAAAAGCGCCGCAAGCACATAAACCCCTTCACAGATCATCACTGAAGACACCAAAGACAATAAAGACTGGAACATGACGCATATGCAAAACCCTTTTCCCGACAAGCGCACCAGTCCCGAAATCACTCCGATGCCTGACACCTCGCATTGAGTATAAACTTTAAATATCTTATAATCAATGATAATTCAGGATAAACGATGAACACTCATACTCAAGAACCATGATTGGTATAAGAGAGAGCTATCTGGTGATTCAGAAATAAGGGAGTGAATAAAATATGGAAATTTAGAATCCATCACTCCCCCAGAACCTCGCGCATATGCTCAACTCTTTTAAGAACAAGCGCATCAGTCCCAATATCACTCCTATACCGAACATCCCCGCGCACCTGCGCACATCCATCCTCAACAACCCTCTCCGCATCAGAGATACAATCCGCAACCCCCACAAGCGCAAGCGCCCTAGACGAACTCATAACAAGCTTACCTTCAACCTCATCAACAGAAGCAAAATAGACTTTAGCCCCCGCCCCAACCCCCGAAACATCAACTGTATCGCCACTACGTGGGTTATCCGGATACCCGCTAGGCACAATATACTTACACACTGTCGCCTTGCAATCAAACTCAACATCAATAGACCCAAGAGTCCCCTCAATAATCCCCCTGCAGATATCAACCAGATCTGTCTTCAAAACAGTCAGCACATTCATAGCCTCAGGATCCCCCAGCCGCGCATTATACTCAATCAGTTTGACACCATCCTTCGTCGCAATAAACCCCCCATACATAATCCCCTTGTAATACTTACCATACTTCTCAAACATAGCATTCATAACCGCAACAGTGATAGCATGCGCATCATCAACATCCTTCTTTGAAAGAAACGGGAGCCCCTCTGCCCCACTATAAGATCCCATCCCGCCGGTATTCGGACCAGTATCACCTGCAAAAGCCCTCTTATGGTCTTGGACGCAAGGCATATCGCAAACACTCTTCCCATCAACAAACGACTGCAAACTAAACTCCTCACCCACAAACTTCTCCTCAATCACAACCCGACCATGTGTAGCTATGACCTCTCTGCAATAATCAAGCGCATCATCCATAGAATTAACATGCTCACCAGACACCTTAACCCCCTTACCTCCAGTAAGCCCATCCGGCTTAAGCACATATCCGGTATCAGAAAGACTCTCGATAAACTCCTCCACCCCATCAATAGACCCAAACACCTTAAACCGAGGTCCGCCGGGAAGATCATACTCATGCATCAGCTCGCGCACAAAAGACTTGCTGCACTCAAGACCTGCAAGCACCTTGACAGGTCCCACAGAAGCAACACCAACCGCTGCAAGCGCATCCACAACCCCCGCTGAAAGCGGCAGCTCAGGAGAGATGAACGCAAAATCAACTTCCGCGCTCTTAGCAAATTCAACAATAGCATCTGTATCATCAAGCTTCCCAATCTCATAATCCGAAGCAACCCTGATGATACCCGGATTCTTCGCACTCATAAACGCAAAAATTTCAGGCTCATGCCTGCTCTTCTTAAGAGTCTCAACAATGATATGCGCACGCGCACTATTCCCAACAACAAGTATTTTCACAAAAACCACCTCATCCAATATCAACAATGTAATTGCCTACAGGAACTTTTTTGGCATGAAAATATATATATTCCACCGATTCCAGCCATGACTAAGATGTGCACTTTATTATCTAAAAAGACCAAAAGAAAATCAACGCGCCAAAACCAACTGGAAGAAAAAAACAAACCCTCACTCCTTCTTCTCCTTCTTCCTCTTCTCCCCCATGCGCTTCAGAATCTCATCCTCCATAGGAATCGGATACTTCCCCGTAATACACGCAGTACATAAGTGATCAATAGGAATCGCCCTCTCAAGCCCCTCCACACTCTGGTAAGTCAGGCTGTCAGCCCCGAGAATCTCATCAATCTCATCAACAGTTCGGTTATGCGCAATCAACTCTTCATGCGTCGGCATATCAATCCCGTAGATGCACGGCTTGATTATCGGCGGGCATGACGACAAAAGATGCACCTCCTTTGCCCCAGCATTGCGCAAAAGCTCAATCGTCTTCTTTGCAGTAGTGCCCCTGACAATACTGTCATCCAGAAGCGCAATCTTTTTCCCCTTAATCTCAGAGGAGATAGGATTGATCTTAATCCTCAAAGCATCCCTTCTCTGCCCGTCAGAAGGCATAATGAATGTCCGCCCAATATACCTGTTCTTGATAAGCCCCTCCCTGTAATTCACACCAATCTTATTCGCAAACGCAAGCGCAGCAGTCCTCGACGTATCCGGCGCAGGAATGACACTGTCAATATCCTTTCCCGACCACACTTTAGAAAGTTCACGCCCAAGCGCAAGCCTCGCCTCATACACACTCACATGATCAAGCACAGTATCAGGTCTCGCAAAATACACAAACTCAAACATGCAATGCGCCTTCTTTTTAACCTTCCCTATAATACGTCTCGTCACATTAAAATCAAAATCAACAAGAACCGCCTCACCGGCCCTCACATCATACATCGCCTTATAACCGAGAACATCAATCGCCACACTCTCCGAAGCAAACACATAACTATTGCCTTCACGACTCTTGCCAAGCACAAGCGGTCGTATCGCATAAGAATCGCGAACCGCAAGCAATCCGACCCCCTCAACCATTATAACAAGCGAATAACTCCCGCGCACGCGCTTCATCATCTTCTGTGCTGCATTAAACACATGCTCTGAAGTAACTTTACTGCGCCCTGCCTCCTTCTTAAGCTCAAACTTAAAGACCCCTAAAATCGCCTCAAGATCAGAACTCGTATGCATGGAAATATTATTATCCCACAGGTAATCAACAAGATCCTCTGTATTAATAGTATTGCCATTGCTCGCCATCGCAATATTAACAGGCATCTGCACCTTAAACGGCTGCGCATTCTTTGTTATATTCGTACCTGCCGTAGTATATCTCACATGACCAATCCCGATTTTACCTTTAAGCCGCTCAGCATCCAGATCTGTAAACACATCACCGACAAGTCCAACCTCCCTCTTCACATGCATATCTTCATCATCTTGCACGCATATCCCGCACGCATCCTGCCCCCTGTGCTGTAGCGCAAGCAAGCCAACATACAAATTAGAATAAACCTCTTTTGTACTGATAATACCAATAATTCCGCACATCAAAATCGCCTCTTAATATAATCAAGCACAGATGAAAACACCAAAACACCCGGTCCCTCTTCACCTGCACCACTCATATGATGCTGCCTCTGCAAAAGATACCTGCTAAGGACTCTCTCCGGGTGCGGCATCATACCAAACACATTACCTTCCCTGTTGCAGACCCCTGCAATATTATAGATAGACCCATTAGGATTCCACGGGTACTCCTCACAAAATTTACCTGCATCATCAACATATCGAAACACAATCTGGTCATTTGATACCAGCTCCTTAAGCTTCGCATCAGCACAATCAAGCGGCAGCGTAAAATTACCCTCACCATGCGCAATAGGCATCTCAACAACAGCATCACGCGCCACATTCTTAGTCCAGGCACACCTCCCCCGCGAAACATGGCGCAAAAACACATGCCGGCACTCAAAATGCGAAGACTTATTCAGCCGAAGCACTGCACTAGGAGAATCAGAAACAACCTCATCACACCCCGGCAAAAGCCCAAGCTCCACAAGAACCTGGAAACCATTGCACACCCCGCCAACAGGATACCCTTCCCTGACAAACTTCACAATATCATCCTTGAGCGTCGCCTTCATCCTCGCAGCCCATATTGCACCTGCGCGGACATAATCCCCCGCAGAAAAACCACCCGGGAAAAACAGGCACTGGTAATCACTAATCTTCCTCTTCATATCACTGGGAATATCCCTTTTCTGGAACTGGTTGATATGGACAATCTCAGGGACAGATCCAAGCATAGAAAACGCATCAGAAGTAGCAACCTCATTATTCGTACCCTCCATCACCATTACAGCCACTTTAATATCTTCAGTCTTCATCAAAAACACCATATATTTTAACCGACAATCTTCCTGATTCCTTCATCCCATTCCTTGCATATTTTTTTGGAATCAAGATCAACAAGAGTCCTGCCATTATCCGAAATTATGATTCTTCCATTGCATGTAACCTCGCCAACTGCGTAAAATGCCACATTATTTCTTTTCATGATCTTCTCAAAAAGAACACAATCCTTTACCTCTGCAATCCAGCGCGTATTAGACTCAGAAAACAACTTGAAATCACTTCTCAACTCAGCAAGTGAAGTCATATCAACACTAGCCCCAAGCCCGCCTGACCCGATAATCATCTCAGAAAGGCACACTCCAAGCCCGCCAGAAGACACATCATGGCATGCGCATACTGCCCCCTCCTCTATAGAAGAGACCACAGCCTCGCATGACCTTGCAAGAACATCGACATCAACTCTCGGAACAACCCCAAAAGAGACAGACAAAAGACGATAATATTCAGATCCGCCAAACTCTTTTTTAGTCTCACCAATCACATACAGCTTATTGCCCGCATCCTTAAGTTCCGCAGTGCATGTCTTTCGTATATCATCAACAATACCTATAGCAAAAATAGCAGGCGTAGGCAAAATCGAACCCGCAACACCTTCATTATATAACGATACATTCCCTGAAACAAAAGGCACGCAAAGACCCTTGGCAACATACCCAAGCCCCCGCACACTCTCATGAAACACCCCTAACCTGTCTGGCTTCTCAGGATTCCCGAAATTCAGGCAGTCTGCAAACGAATGCGCACGCGCCCCAACAGCCGCAAGATTCCTGCACGATTCATCCATAGCAGATGCACTCCCCCAATACGGGTTTGCCCCAACCATAGAGGGATTGACATCACATGTAACAGCAAGCCCCCTGTAAGAATCAGATAACGGCTTCAAAACAACGGCATCACCATGCGTCGTCCTGTTGATCTTACCCACAAGCGGCTTAACAACAGTAGCGGCCAGAATCTCATGGTCATAGACCCTCACAATATCCTCCCTGCTTGCAATATTAAGTGAAGAAAGAAGTGAAAGAAGCACTTTATTATAATCCGCAGGTTCCGGGAAAGAAGGCTCCGACTCATCAATATTCGGCAACTCATAAGGTCGCTCATACAACGGCGCCTCTACAAGAAAATCAATATCCATATCAAAAACATTCACACCCTTATAATCAATCGCAAGATTCCTGCTCTTCGTCACTTCGCCGATAACATTCGCCTCAACATCCCACACATTGCAAAGACCAAGCAACCTTTCCAGATTCTTTTTTGTAACTGTGACCATCATACGCTCCTGGGACTCAGACACCCATATCTCCCACGGCGCCATCCCCTCTTCCTTAAGAGGCACCTTCTCAAGATTGATATGCGCACCAAGCCCGACCGGCTGCGCCATCTCACCGACAACACACGAAAGCCCGCCTCCACCAAGATCCTTCATACCGCTAAGCAACCCCTTCCTGTTTGCTTCAAGGCATACATGAATCAGCGGCTCCTTAAGTATTGGCTGCGCCACCTGTACAGCGCTCCTGCTCGCAGTCTCAGAATCCTCACTCAACTCCTCAGACGCGAAAGTCACGCCATGAATCCCGTCGCGCCCGGTCTTACCGCCAAGCAGCACATACAGATCCCCCGCAGCGCCGGCATAACTATGTATCAGTTCATCCTTTCTCATAAACCCAAGACAACCGACATTCACAAGACAATTCGTAAGATAAGAATCATCAAAATATACCATCCCCCCGGCATTAGGTATTCCCACCTGATTACCATAATCCCTGATGCCGGCAATGACCCCGGAATACAGGTACTTAGGATGCTTTGTACCCCTCGGAATCTTTCCCGCATAATCAAGCGGCGCAAAAAAAAGCGGATCTAAAACACCTATAGGCTGCGCACCCATACACACAATATCACGAAGAATACCCCCTACTCCCGTACCAGCACCGCCAGAAGGCTCCACAGCAGACGGATGATTATGCGACTCATACCCGACAACATACGCATGGTCACAATCAAACTCAACAACACCTGCATCCTCCTTTATAACAGAGATATTCTGGGGCGCATCAATCCCGAATACATATTTCTTAAGAATCTTTTTAGAAGACTTATAAGAACAATGCTCACTCCACGCCTGACCAATCGACTGAAGTTCGATATCTGTAGGATTGCGCCCAAGTTTCGAGAAATAATCCCTTGCACGCTTCATCTCATCCATCGAAAGACCGACACCCGTATCCGCACTTATTACTGCAAGTTCCTTATCCTCCGCATTGAGGATATCAATCTCATATAATTCAAATTCTTTGCACTTCCTTTTGAACAAGTCACTCATCTGAACGCCACCGTGTACTCATTCACAACCGGGTTGCACAAAAGCTTCACGCACATCTTATCAATTTCAACCCGAGCTGCTTCTTTATTCAGCGCATCAACAGTAATCTCAAACACCTTCGATGTCCCGACATCCACAACCGAAGAGAATCCAAGAAGCTCAAGCGCCTTCTTCGTATTCAACCCTTCCGGATCAATAATCCCTTTTTTTAATCCAATGGTAACCAAAGCACAACATCTCATACAAACCACCCGCGTATCATGATATAGTGAATGCATAAATAAATGAACAAATCTCATCCAAAACCAATTTGCTTTCACCTATATGGCAAGGCACAAAACTTAATTCATTTGTGCCTTGACTATAGAATATAAAACAAATAATAATTACAAATACCTATATTCACTACTATGTCTCCACTATACTCATTATTTGTCATAAATATATTTAAATCCAATGGTGGTACATTTAAAAAAGTGCAGCAATAATTATCCGGCATATTGCAATTCTCAGATTACATTGGAAAAATAATAATATAGCTTATATTTATATGGATACGAATTCTTACTGTATAACTGGTGATTTATATAGGCAAGTATATCTCTCTTGAAAAAGTGCTTTTGATTGTATTCGTTTTTTTAGGGGCAATTCTGGTCTGGCCTTTTTACATGTCTGTACTTCTTGCTGCTATTACTGCGTATGTGATGTTTCCGCTGGTAGATACATTAAGAAAATTATTTAAATCCTATCATTTTGCTCTTGTGATTTCAATTACTGTGATTGCGATACCTATTGTTTTACTTCTGGCATATTCTATTAATGATATCAGCCCACTGGTATATGAAATTTCAGGGCTTAGCAGGGAGATTAATAATGTGCTGGTACCGGTTGAAGGATTTCTGTCACAATATGGGCTAAGTAATTTTGCAGTCAATGTGCAGACTGCGGTTACAGGTCTTAGCGAGTATATGAAGTCGCAAATGCTGTCTTTCATGTTAACCATACCTATGCTTGTATTGAACATCACAATTTATTTATTTTCAACTTACTATTTCCTGAAAGATGGGAATGGGGCAATTAAATTTTTTAAGAAGTACATCAATACTCTTGAATACAGGGAAAAAAGGATGATTCAGAGTATTATGACTGGACTTAAGAATAGTTTCGATGTTTTGTTCTTGTCCTATATTACAATCTCTGTGATTGTCACAATCGTCGCATGGATTGGCTTTAATATCATCGGGGTGCCTTATCCTGCGGCTCTTGCGCTGCTTGCAGGTATTTTCGGGTTTTTACCGCTTTTGGGAATATGGGTTGTTTATACAGGCATAGCAATCTATGAGTTTCTTCATGGTGATGTGACAGGTGCTCTGTTAGTAATTGGTTTTGGAGTGGTCTTCCTGAATATTATCCCGGATCTATTTATAAGACCATTTCTTGGAAGCAAAGCAGGGAAAGTTCATCCGATGACAATTATTATTGGCTTTTTCGGCGGACCCCTGGTTTTTGGTGTAAACGGATTTTTGATTGGTCCTATTGTGCTTGTAATTGCTGAGACTGTGCTTGTAAGTTATATGAAATTTCATATTGACAGCAATAAAGATCATTAGCAGATAAGAAAAACAAGAGAATTCTTAATTGCATCATTTTTTGCCACTATAACTCAGCCACCATGTTACTAAATCTTTTTTACTAAGAAACATATTCTCTTTACCCGGGTAATTTAGCCAGTTTTCTCCAACATTACCTGATAACTTATCACACCATTTATTAAAACTGTTTTTTCTATCCGAAGCATCATATCTCAATGGATTAAGTGAATTTAATATGGCGTTCCCATACTCATCAAGATTAGTTGTTGCAATTATTGTTTCTGATTGTAGTATCGGATAGCTTGCTATAGCTAAGTTTTTATCTTTTAAAGTGCTGCCTGTCTGAACAATTTCTATTCCGACTCCGTTCTCATCAATCACCGCATCTTCAACATCTTCGACACCAACAAATTCTAATTCCTTTCCATATGGGAATAGAACATGTGGTTCATCATATAAAGTATAATCGTGTTTTGCCAGAATTGCTTTGTATAATGCAGCAAATTTCGGGTCAATGTAAATTGTATCAATACTCTCTAGTGTGATATTTCTTTTTTCATCCAGCAAATCGCGTTTTTTATTCTCAGGAAAAATAAAAAAGTGACCAACATAATCGTCCAATCCTGCGGAGCCGGCAATAGTTATGTCTGTTGCCTTATAATTTTTTACCTTAACACTGTCTCCTTCCTGAGTATATTTCTGAAGATAATAATTAAATGCAGACCATTTACCTATATGCTGTGCCCTATCTTCTAAATTGCTGATTAATGAAGCATAAAGCTCATCCCAACCACAAATTACAATGTCTGCTTCATGTCCCCTTAATTTTTGCGGTGCATCATAATGGCTACATCCTTTTATTAACAGAGGAGTGTCCGCGGATGTTTTTGACTCTAACATATTGAAAGTAATCCGTGGTGGGTACCCTTCTCTTAAGACATCTGGCTGAAGATGTAAATAAGGCGCCATATCTGGATCGATATAAAAATCTTCTAGTTTTGAAAAATTACCTATTTTTGCTTCTGATTTTATTCTTTTTTTATCTTGTACAAGGATGTTCTTTATTCTATCAGCGATATCAGGATCTATCCAATTCAAACGTTCAAGTTGGGTCAGAGTTTCTATGCTCGTTCTTCCTTTTTCAGGCACATATAGCCTTGTTTTTTTCATTATACCACCAAAGAATAAGCAATTAACGTGGCAACTATATATATCTTTCGGTTATATGACTGCTATAGAGTAACAACGCAGAACAGATAGAATAAGATTCACTATAATCAGAGAAGAAAAAAACAGATGCAGTTACCTACATATCATCTCTTCTGGGTGGAGATGTAAACAAGTACCATTTTTCCTGACCTTCAAGTTCGTCAACAATCCGCTTGATTATCGATTTTTTGGGATCAGGCAGAAGAGTAACTCTTTCTTTAAGATCATCAAAATTTTCGAATGGCTTTATCTTTCGCTGATCAAGTATCTGCCACATATGCTTTTTACCGATACTTGGAAGAAGTTCAAGTTGATGCTGCTTTGTTGTGAGTGGACCTGCACTGTTGAAGAAGTCCATGAATTTTTTCTCGTTTTTGTCTATTAGTGACTCTATTGCGAATTTCAACTCAGAGTGAGCTGTAGCTGTAAGTTTTGATGGTTCAATGCGACCAATTATTGATTTTACCTGATCTCTCTTGCCTGAACCAATATACACTCTGTCCTGGATATTCAAAGATATATCTTCCCTGGGGACAATTTCCAGAAGATTGAAGTGCTCTTCGCCCAGAACCTGAGCTATGGAATTGGATCTCATCTGCCCGGGGTGACCGTGCTTTAGGTAGTCAAGTACAATCGACCATTCGTCTTTCATGTAATCACTTCTTCTTTTCTTTGGGTCTTACTTTGCTTATTATTTTTGTTAGCTGTGTTATTTTTTCTTTCTCAGGCTTTACACGCTCTTTCATGAATAGTGTATTCATCTCAGTTTCATCTTTTGGAAGGAGATTTAGTAGAGCCATTATCTGGTGCTCTTTTAGACCTTCTATCTTGGATAATTCTTCTGTTGTGGATTTCAAATCTTTCTTAGTTAGCATTGTACATGTACGAAGATATTCAATTGTGATTTTCTGCTCGTAGCCAAGGTCTTTTTCTTTTTCCATTTTCGCGAGTATGTCTTTTGCTCCACTGAATGTTATAGGAGTTGCGTCTATGATTTTCATTGTTTTTCACCTGTAGTATGTTACTGGAATTGTTTTATGTGTTCTGGGGCAGCAATGAGGACTTTAGGCTTGTTTTTGTCTTTGATTGAAACAAGATATGCTCTTCCTCTTTTTTCTGTGATTTTGCCGATAGTACCCTGGTATCGGGGATGGGGCATACCATCCTGAAATGACGGATTAAGGTGGACCACGACCTGTGTCCCCAGTTCTAGTTCTTTGAGCCTTTGTGTTATTGTCAATCTCATCCTGTTCTTTGCTTTTAGTGTCCTTCTTGTTTTGTTTCTGAATCCTCTTGATCGTCTCATTATTTTCACCATTATGTGTCGTTTTAATATATTTAAAAATATTTTAATCTGTACTTCTTTGTATGTGTTTAGCTTGAAATATTATAAAGCTTACGGAGAAAGTAGCCCGTCAATCTATATCTGACAATCTCCCTCTCTCTGTTATCCTACAAACACCCATGCAAGTACCTGCTTTCATTACAGCATCACTCGAATGTGTAGTAATATCAAACTCTGGATATGCAAAAGTTTAATAAAATCAAATCACTTAAGTTTCAAATCCAGATAATGTGCCGAAGTCGCTTAGCCTGGTAGAGCGGTCGCCTCGAAAGCGACTGTCTGAAAGGACACGCAGGTTCGAATTCCTGTCCGGATAAAAATGGATAGGGCGGGAATCCTGCCTTCGGCGCCATGTTTCTTTTTCAGGCGGATAATCACCTAAAATCAGATGATACCCAAACAAATATAATCTGCAATACCCTATAGGTCATTATGCACAACATGTATCATGGTAGAAGCAGTAATCCCGTTGATTGGAACAGTATGGCATTAACGATGATTCCTGTTCTGATATTAATGCTTGTGGGCATAGTATATGTGTTTAATGCGAATTCTGACAACGTATATTTTGCATACTATCATATTACTAACCAGACCAATCCATATGATGGTGATGCCGCAGGCGATATTGGTCCGATTTTTTTGCCGCATCATATACTTCTGATTCTGATAACTATCGGGATACTGGTAGTTGTCTCATTTGCAATCTATATATTGAATTCTATTGATGGGGATGACGAGAAGACAGACCTATATACTGACTCTGATTTTTAAATTATAAAAAACAGGAATAATCTATCTCTTGAATCATACAGAAACACACCGCAAAACTCCCTATAACGCACATACGGATGCATGTTTTACAAACAAAACTTCGTAAAACTTGTTGTTATAGTTAGCGCCGTTCAAAAAACTTCAAGCACCGTAAGATCAAGCACTTCAATTTCAGTATCCAGAAGAGCGCTGATTGATGGCTTTGTTCTTTCACCATCGCCTGTTGCAAGCTCTTTAATGTAGAGTCCGGCCTGTGTCTTTAACTCAACTTTCAGGCAGTTGTCTTTTGTTAATGTGCATTTTACAGAGTATATACTTCTTTTCCTTTTTATGTCCGCTCTCCTGTGTTTTACGCGCTGCGGGGTTTCCTGGATAATTGTACATACAAGACTGTCTAGTTTTTTCAGGTCTTTCTCTGTAATTTTGTTTTTTGGTTTCAGGGTGAGAAGATAGATCTTATCTGGATGGTTGTTTTTGAGTTCCTGGAGTTCTTTTTTGCAAGAGTATCTGAAGCTGTCGATTTCTATTTTTTTGGCGCATGTCTTGTTGATGATTGTTTTCAATTTTTCAAGGTCAAGCTGTCTTTTTATAGGTTCTATGACCTCAATTACAAAAGGGCGCCATCCAAGGCACAGGACATCTATATCTTCGCGACCCTGACCATGGAATTTTGTATCAATTCCACTTGTTGCTTCAAGCATTGGCTCGGAAACAAGCTGCTGGACACTAGTATCATAGGTAAGACCCTTCCAGTTGCATTTATCACAGCCATTGCCATGGCAGTCAGGGCAGTAGTGTTTAGTCTGGGGTATTTTGATGTATTTTTTGTATCTGCCATAGATGTATAATGAATTGATAGTTAACTCAATTGCGTTTTTGTCGAGGTTGAGAAGTATCACGATATCTGGTGTTTTCAGGTCTACTTCCTTCTTTGTCTTTTTCTGGATGATTTTACCTAGTTCTCTTGCAAGTTCTTTCTTAATTGATTCTGTAGTCTCGATGCCAGATGATTCCCAGAGGTTTTCCTCGTTTTTCAGGAGATTGTCAGAGAGCCTTACACCTATATGGAATGTATTGTATTCAAGATCCTGTATTTCTTTTAGTATTTTTTTTGAAATTTTCGCCATGTTTTGGAAAAGACCTTCGCATACATGGCATGTGGTTTCTTCTGTTTTAGCTGTTTTGTTTCTGAACACCATATCTGCAAAATTTGCAGGTGCTATTTTTTCGTCCGTAAGTTCGCTCTGCATTGCAAGTGTGAGGCGGATCGCTCTGCCGCGGTCTTTATTTGTGCATCCTGAAAGTAGTTGTGCAAATTGCCGACCAAGGCAGTTGTCACATACATAACCTGTTTTCAGTATCCTTTTGGCATTATCTATTATCTGCATATTATCACATCTCTCTGTATTGAATTGGGCGTAGTGTAATTATTTAAATGTTGTTTTTATATGAGTAATATTTTTATACTATCGAAGATAAGTATTCATTATGCATGTTATAAAATGTATCGCACTTATCTGGATTATTCTTCTTCTGCTTACTCCTGCGGGATATTGCCAGAGCAGCAGGATTGTTGCGATTTTCAATGAAGATTCAAGTATTGTAGAACTAGGCAATACAGAGCAGGTTGACCTGTTGGTTAAGAATGCAGGAAATACAAATGCCACATTTGATCTGTATATCGGCTCCACAGACCCCGGATTTAGATTTTGGATATGGTTTGAAAATAACCGCTACGGGAGCACAAGAGTTCAGAAGAAGATTACCCTTGGAGCACATGAGCAGAGAAATCTGATTGTTAATGTTTTTGGCGGCAAGGTCGGGAACTACGATCTTATTGTGGGACCGGATGGAAGTGATATCACTAACAGGTATGATTCAATTGACATCAAGGTAATTAAGCGCTCAGGCAAAATGTTGTTCTCTGATTCTCCCGGGCTTGGAGGATTGGGTATTTTTCTGGCTCTTGTAGTTGCAGCGATAATTTTATTAAGCAGAAGACATAAATAAATGGATATAAATCTATGGAAGGGAGATGGTAAATATGGAAAAGTTTAAGTGTAAGGCATGCGGGGCAGAGAAAAAGGTTGCGAAGCACGATGATGGGTTGTTTCACCATCCTATGTGCTGCGGACAGAAGATGTATATTGCAAGTTGATTGTAAGTTTTTTTGATTCTCAAGTGGGTCAATACTCCTTAAGCTTGCTGCGGATATAAATCACTTGGGAAGACTAAAAATCGCCGGCTTAGAAATCAGCGTAATACCCCCGGAGCTTGCTCCGATTGGGATAGCGGATTTCAGGCGATTTTTTTATTTCAGGTTGATGGCGTATATGTCTGTTTTAGAGTACCTTGGGCATCAATGGGATGCATTTGAGCACCGTCTGGTTTCAAGGTTCACCTCAGACCAGAAGAAGTTATGGAATATTTTAGTGTTTATGCTACGGTTCCTGATTCTTGCGATACCCTTGCATGTGCTGTTGTGGCTTAATTTTGATGCGCATGCACTGCAGGTCATCACTGCAAATTCTGTAGCTTTTTTGCTGTCTCTTGCAGGCGTAACCTACGAGATTGTGGACGTGTTTTTGCTTGTGGATTGCGCATCTTTTGTGTGGACAATTGAGATAATTAAGGATTGTGTGGGCTGGAAGTCTTTCATGGCTGTCTTTGGGCTTATGTTCGCTGTCAGGAAAGTTACATTCAGAAAGCGGATGATAGGTATTCTGATAGCTCTACCGCTGATTTTTGCAGGAAATACATTTCGGATTTTTACCTCAATCTATCTTTCTATAGTCTTTGGATATGAATGGTTTGATTTCATTCACAACGTACTCTGGCAGGGTGGCTTGATAGCGCTTGTCATTGCGATATGGTGGGTGTGGCTTGAGAAGGTCGCTGATGTCGGGGGAAAAGGTTCCCGTAAAGAGCGTAAACGCGGGTGAGTGACGGGTTTAAGTTCCATCCCGAATTTTTAAAGAATATATTTTATATACCCCCATATATGAATCCTGCTGTAGTTGAAAATATTATGACTAAACATATGTAAACTATTGTCTGTTTATTTCCTAACACTTTTCTTATGACCAACATATTCGGCAGGCTCAAACTAGGACCTGCCAGCAATAATGCCAGTGCAGGACCTTTGCCCATCCCCATTTTCATCAATTCTCCAATTATAGGTACTTCTGTCAATGTTGCAAAATACATAAAAGCCCCGAAAACAGAAGCAACAAAATTAGATGTTAAGCTATTGCCTCCAAGATAAGAGCGGACAATTTCTTCAGGCAGTAAAAAACTGATAATCCCTGCTATGAAAACGCCCAGTATAAGGTAAGGAGTTATTAGTTTTGTGATTGCCCATGTTTCTTTCATCCAGTCTATTGTCTCTTTTTTTGTGAATTTTAATTTCAATAAAATCAGCAATAAAACTATGGATAATCCAATAAGGATTAGTTTTAAATTAAAAGCGATTTGAAGACCATTAATTATCAATATCCCTATAAGGAGTGCGAAGAATGATAATGTAGTTGTTTTTGATTTCTGCGGTTCGGATATTGGATTTGAGAACGCCCCTACATCTTCGACTGCTCTTCTCTGGAATAAAAAATGCATTATCAGACCAATAATTATGGATAATGAAATGGCAGCGATTGCTCTTGCTACACCCAGATCAAAACCCAATACCTGTGCAGTATAAATTATTGCGAGCAGGTTGATTGCCGGACCTGAAAAGAGAAATGTTATCGCAGGACCCAGACCGGCACCTCTTTTCTTTATTCCTGCAAACAAGGGCAAAATCGTGCATGAGCAGACCGCCAAGATGCAGCCAGAAACAGCGGCAACAGAGAAAGAAATGTGTTTTTTGGTTTTCGGACCCAGGTACTTCAAGACATACTCTTTTTTAAGGAAAACTGCAATCGCTCCTGCTATGAAGAAAGCCGGAATCAGGCAGGTCAATACATGGGCTGATAGGTATTCAGTTAATGCGGCAATACCTGCAAAAAACAAATCAGTTATAATCATCTTAAACCCCCAGATAAGAATTGTATAATAGACACCGACCAAAAGAAATATTATTGAGACAACATACCTCATGTATTTTTCAAATGCCTGGACCTTGTTCATTATAGAGCCGAGTTTTGATACACTATAAACAAGTATTAATGAGAATAAAATTACAGGCAGCCCCGTAGCAAATGCAAATACAGATGGAATTAATATGCCGTCACCAAATTTCAGGGCAAGGGGAATCAACATTCCAAAGAACAGGACTGCACTAAAAGGACAAAAGGCTAATGCAAATATAACGCCCAGGCTAAAAGCTCCAAAATATCCCTTTTGAGATAATTTCTCTTTAAGGCTGTCCAGCCTCGTACTATTTCTGACAAAATTTAATTTAATTACATTTAACATCGTCAACCCAATAAATATCAGCAGAGGACCTAAACTTCTTTCACCATACTTTTGCAGAAAGAAAGAGATTGCCTGAACATTCAGACCCAGATAAACGATCAGGGATGCGAGAGCAACATAAGTAAACATTCTTCCCGCAGTATAAATAAAACCTGTGATGAGAGTATGTTTCCCATTGTCTATTTTTTTAGAGATAAATGCAATTGCAGTTATATTTGTTGCCATCGGGCACGGGCTTATGGCAGTCATCAGGCCGATAAAAAAAGCTGCGATTATAGCAATGTCGCTTGTGCCCATCGACTCCATGAAAGCCATGAAATCCATTTTAATTCCCTTCAAGTTTTTGCTCAAGGACCTGTTTTAGATAATTCATGTAATCCTGTTTATTCTTTATCTTGTACCATACATTGGTGTTTTCCTCTTTTGAAAAACTTCCGTCTGCCCTGTAAACACCAATCCACAATGATGAACCGGTTGCACCGTATTTTATTGTGCGCTCTTTATTTTCAGGGAGTTCGGCATTGATATGGTCAAAAACAATTTTTCCTGAATTTAATTCATCCGAAAAGTATGTTTTGACTGTTTCTTCTGCATATTCTCCGACAGTCTTGCAGGAGTAACATTGATTCGTACCGTGAAAATGAAATACTTCTATTTTTTGTATTGCCTGAGTTTCTGTATTTGTTGCGTCTGTTGCCGGGTTTGTTTCATCTGCTGTTGCTGTCGTTGTAAGTGTCGTATTGCCGGAAAGAGTTGTTTCTGTATCACCTGTACACCCGGAAATGATTATGCATGCTGCAATCGCCAGCATCAAGAGTCCAAAAAAAGATCTGTTTCTCATATTATTTCAGCCACTTTTTTATTTCTTCAATTTCGGGAATTCTTCCGCTACACTTGAGTTTGCCGTCAATCACTATTGCAGGAGGCGACATGACCCCATGATCAATTATCTCATTGATGTCTGTTACTTTGACTACTTCTGCTTTATTTCCTGTTTCATCTAATGCCTTTCTTGCGTTTTCTTCAAGTTTTTTGCATTTAGGGCAGCCAGTCCCTAAGATTTCTATTTTCATTTTCTATCACCAATACAGCAACTATTTTTCCATTTTTTACCTTTTGGATAATCAAGTGCCTTAAAAATATCACAAACCCTGAAATCTTTTATTTTGTAAAATATTTTTTTGCCGTCTCTTCTGGATTCCAGAATACCCCAACTCTCTAGTTTTCCCAACTGGATTGAAACTGTTGATTGTGTTCTTTTCGTGTATGGAACTATTTTGCAGACGCATTTTTCACCATCCAGCAGGAATTCTACTATTTTTAATCTTGTTTCATCTGAGAGGGCTTTCAAAATTTTGAGTGTTTCTTTCATATTTACATATTGACAACTATCAATATTTATAAAGTTATTGTTTTAGAATGTCTCTTCAGAAGGAAATCAGTCTTTTGATTCCCAAGTGGGTCCGATACACGCCAGCTTGCTCCGATTGGGATAGCGGATTTCAGGCGATTTTTTTTATTTTGCAAATGGGTATTTTTCGGGTATAAGTGGTTTGATTTGGGTCATAATGTGCTCTGGCAGGGTGGGTTGATAGCGCTCGTCATTGCGATCTGGTGGGTGTGGCGTGAGAAGGTCGCCTGGATTTCGGGTGGGTGTAGCAGAAGAAAGCGAAGAATCAGAAAAAAATAATTTATTTGTTTTTTGGAAATTTATGGAAAAGGAATGTTGCCATATTTGTCTCTTCTTTTCTTTTCGATTGCATCATATTCCAGTGTAATGGTATCTTCTTTGAAATCGATTGGAAGGATATAAGTTTTTATGACTGCTTTTTGTGAAATAAGCTTATAATCCATAAAGTTATCTTCTAGCCTTACTACCAAATCGCCAGATTTAATTACTCCTTCAGTTACCTCACCAAGATATATACGGCACATTGATTTTTTAGTTGATTGATCGTAATTCATCAGATCTAATTTTTCTGTAACCTCACTTTCAAGATACTCTTTGAAATCTGGATATCTATCCTTTAAGAAAAATTCATCTTGATTGCTATTTATAACTAACATAAAACCCATATTGTATAGTTAAATTGATAAAATGATTGGTTTTAACTACTGTCACATTACAGTCAACTGCTAACTTATTGAAATGTTAGTGGATTCACCATAGCTCGTGGATGGTGTAATTAATTATCTTTCAGAAAAGTGAAAATTCACTTCAAAAACACATGACCCAATCGCTTGTCCCATACCCACGGATCTTCTGTCTTTGCGTTTTTTTTCAGGGTTATGAACTGGTAGAGCTTGGCATCTGCATCATCTGCATAGTGGACTGCCACCGCTTCTGCGAACTGTGGCTTCTTTGGAGCCCCCCATTCAAGTTCCTTGTGGTGCGAAAGCATCATGTGAGCGATTTTCAGCTTAAGCGTTGTCGGGAAACCGTCAATCTTTTTAATCTTGTCAAGAACCATCTGCTCGCCGATCACCACATGACCTCTGAGCATACCTTCTTCTGATACATCTATACTTGTCGTGGTTGTGAATTCCCGAAGCTTACCTATATCGTGAAGTATTGCGCCTGTCAATGCAAGGTTCCGATTAAGGCGCAGGTGGACTGATGCAAGAGCATCTACAATTTTTGTGACCGCAAGCGTGTGTTCCAAAAGACCGCCAATGTAATTTGAATGTATATGCATTGACGCAGGAGCTGCTTTAAAATCATTTACGAATTGTGCATCTTTGAAGAATGAGTCAAGCAGAGCTTTCATGTGTGGGTCGCTTATTGACATGATGTATTGTGTAAGTTGAGCGTACATCTGCTCTATATCGTTTTCTGTGTGCGGTACAAAGTCTTCTATGTTATATTCTGCGCGCGTACATTTTTTAATATGCTGTGCGTTATTTAAAGAAATTTGCAGCTGGTCGTGGTATTCCCCGACTGTACCGTCTACCTCAATCACATCGCCGGTACTGAAAGAGTCATAAATTTTTTGTATTGCATCTGCATTGCGGTCGCCCCAGTATGTGATTGTGATTTCCGCGCTCTTGTCTGCGCCTCTTATATCAAAGCGGTATCCTTTTGCATATTCTCTTGGCGGTTTTTTGAATTTTACTGCAAATTTCGAAAGTATTTGTTCACCGGATTTAAAATCACTAATGAATTTTTTCAGTTCCATAGTATAATTTATCATGAGAAAAACTTTTAAGGGTTGCGGACAGATTTGCGTCTTTTGGGTTTTAGCGCTGCAATCCGAAACGCTGCAAACCAGAAAAGTGTTATCCAGAGAAAATAGAGTACCCATCCCAGATGTGTATGCATAAATGTCATAGCTTCGCTTCCAAAGTACAGACCCGTAAGAAAAAGTGTGCTGATTCTTAATACATTAGATAGTATTGTACCTGCTATACCGATGATAAGCATTACTGTTTTTTTTTGGAATCGTGGTTTTCATATCCCATGCAAATGCTAAAAATGCAGCGATAAAGACAGAAAGTGATGCAATCCCTGAGCATAGTATCCCGATAAAGACACTATAGGAATTATCCTGCATGATGAGTGTAGTTCCACCTTCTTTAGGTATTGAATGAGTAAGATGACCCGTAAATGTTAGTACCTGCTGTACACATGGTGTAATGAGTTTTATCATAATCGATGAGATAGAATGGAACCGAAAATCAAGTGCGCCGGAAACATGATATTCATATGCCGATGCCGGAAGTATTATGACCCCCAGTATTATGAAAAAGCGCAGTGAGAAGAGTATCATAGGTGATTTGATGTTTATTGATATTCCTTTTTGTACTGGCTTGAAGTTCAGTGCCAGTGCTGAAAGAAAATACAGGCTTGCAAAGAATAATGATATCTGTGGACTCATATTTCTTGTGAAGAATATCAGGAATAGAAAAAGAATTGATAATATGATAAATAAGACAAATCCTTCCAGATCATTTTTTTTGATTTTCTTGTCAATCAACTCATGGGCAAAGAGAAATGCCGATGCCAGAAGAAATGTTGTAAACGTAAGTATAATCTGCGCTTTGCTGAAATCACTGTGGACAAAGCCATGATAGAATATCTCAAATATATAGAGAAATGAGCCCAGAAGCAGTATAATCGCCATATACTGGATATTTGTCAGTTTCATGGAGTATATGATTCAACATAAAATTATTAAAGTTTTGGTGTGTTAAAGATTGGATTGTCTATTCAGTGGAATGGCTGGATAATTCTCACTACCACAAACACTATGCCACCCATGAGTACCATCTGAAACTGTCAAACTTAGGTTATATAGTTAGCGTCGTTATTAAATAGACAAATTTTACAAATAATCAAAAGGCGCTAATCTATCCGGGCGAATCTCAAAGATTCGCTGGATCCTAAAAATCGAAGATTTTTAAGGATATGGTGAAGACATTTGTCCATTTTGAAGACGATAGTCTTCGAAAGCTTGGCATGTAATGCCATGAAATAATTATGTCTTCAACTATAACAACTCATTGAGTTTAATAAGATTATCTAAAATTATTCTGTTTAAAAACGCGTTGAACTTTCGATCATCTCTTTTTTTGGATAATTTTGTAAGTGATAAATATTCATCTTTGCTCACTTCATATATATTTATCAGAGGGAATTCAAAATTAAGCAGGCAATAATTCATCAAAATTCTTGTTGTTCTGCTGTTTCCGTCAAAGAAAGGATGTATGCATTGAAATTCATTGTGAACCCAGCCGGATAAAATCAAACTGTCTTTCTGTGTTTTGCATTTTTTAAATTTTTTGTTGAAATTAACAATAAATTCTTCCAACACAGGCATCAATATCCTGTAATCGCATACCTTAAAATCTGGGTTTCCAAGAATTCTTACCTGACCATTTCTCAATCTTCCATTATATTCATGCAGACCCTGCATTATTATCCTATGCAAATTCAGTATCCAATCAAGAGTCAATGGCTTTTTCAGGTTTTCAAACAGGTAATCGATTGCAACATTCATGTTTTTAACTTCAAGCAAATCATCAAAATCTTTTTTTGGCTGAATATTATGTTTTAGAAGTTTTATTGTTTCTTCCAAAGTAAGAGTGTTGCCTTCAAGATATGTTGTTGAGTGAATAAAATCAAATTTTAATTCCTCTTCTATATTTTTTATATAATATTTACTCTGTTTTTTTGATTTTTGCTTATACTTTTTTAATTCCTTTTCAATTTTCTCAACTAAGTCATCTTCAGGAAGCCTTTCTTTCAGTTTCACCTCCCCTCCAAAAAAGCAGATAATGTCTGTAAAAAAATGTTCTTTCAAAATGGAAAATGTAAATGGTTTTCTTGTTTTTATTATTATGAAATTATATTGAATCAATCGGTCTAAATATTTTTTAAGGGTAGTTTTGTTAAATTGTCCAAAATCATCTATTGATAAGGGCTCTTTGCTAAGACATACTTCTAGTATTGCAGACATTTTTTTACTCATGAAAAAGTTGCAGTTCAGATTGTGAAAACTACAATAATCGATTATTTTGACCAGCAGCACAGCTTTATTGTTATGTATATTGATAGAATAATAATTCTCTTCTTTAATGATTAATTTTTCGTTTCTTAGCAACTCTATTTTTGCATAGATATTTGCGTAGTTCAGGTTTAGATTTTCCGCCAACTGCGCTATCTTTGTCTTTTTCTCCATCAATTCTGCAAATACATCATATTCTGTTACCATATTAATAATTCTCATCAAACTATTTAAATCTTTTTATTAAATAACAGAAATTATTAAGAAAAAGTTAAATTTATTTAGCAAATAGCCCAATAAATTCAACAAAACAAATTTCAGAGACATTGCTGTTTTTGATTGTTTATAATGTCTGTGCTATCAATCATAAAAAACAGTTGCGCTACAACCTTCTTTCGCGCATCACCCTGTTTGAAATCAAGAACATCTACACACCCAGATGGTTTCAAGTTTTTGGAGCCGCATCAGCTAATAGATCATTATGCGACTTCAAATACCCTTAATCATTCCTACTCTGCAAAACATCCACATGCCTGTTGATATTTGGTGCCTGCATGGCTCACATTTCATTCCTATAGAATTTAGCTGCATCTTCAGGCGATACAGGATTTATTATGGTCCCTGTCTCAAGTTCAAATCCTGCCCAGACAGTGAGGCGTGGAAGAATCTCTACATGAAAGTGAAAGTTTTTAGAGTTATCAGTCATAGAATGAAATAGTATATTATATGGTACATTTCCTATTTCTTTTAGTTTTGTAAGTATTTTTTTAAGTGATGCAGAGAAATCCAGAAGTTCATCTTCATTCAATTCGCCTATCCCTGCGATATGCCTCTTTGGAAAAAGCCATACTTCAAATGGGAATCTTGAAGCATACGGTGTAAACGCCACAGTATCTTTCGTCTCAAGTACGCGTCGATGACTGTTTTTTTCTTTACTGATAATATCACAAAAAGCGCACTTCTTATTGAGGACATAATATCTGTATGATGATTCAAGCTCATTTTTAATAGCAGATGGTATGTTATTATATGCGATTATCTGGCTGTGGGCATGTGCAATTGATGCACCCGCACTCTTGCCCTTATTTTTAAATATAGAGACATAGTCAATTTGAGAATCTTTCATAAGTACATCTATTCTCTGTACAAATATTTCAAGTATTTTTTTAATATGCCTCTCTGTCAGGTCTTCAAGTTCTTTTCCATGCTCGTTTGTATCAATCACGATTTCATGGCGACCATAGGCGCTTGCATAAGTATAAAATGTATTGTCTGTCTTTATATCCGCTATGCCCTTGGGTGTCACAGCAGGAAATTTATTAGGTATTACTCTAATAATCCATTTAGAGCCTTTTTCCACTTTACATATCTCCGGGGGGGTCATGTGCTCTTTGCCAGGACAGAAGAAACATTTCTGCGCGTTATTCTCTTCTTTAGGAGTCTTGAATTCATGCGGGCGCTTTGAACGCTCAGAGGCGATAATTACCCACTTATCTGTAATATAGTCTTTACGCAGTTCATTCATAACTAGTTATTTAGTATAGGTGCTATATTAAGTTTTTTTTTGAGGTTTTTGGGAGAAATTGCGCGCTCATCTAAAATTAGGGTGTTGAGTAGACAAAAGTATGCTTTATCATCTGAAATGCGCTTAATACAAATAGGTGTTACACAAGATAATTCTTAAAAATTTCGATAGTTTTTTATTGTCTATAAAGTATGACCCGACAATCAAAAAGCTTGAAAATACTCACCTTGAACCGATATTTTCATGATTTTTTATTTACATTAAGTAACATTTAACTCATGAAAATTGAAAAAATTTATGACAAGGGCATTGGTATGATGAACGAAGATCAATTACTTATCAAAGAAAATTTATTCGCAGTATTTGATGGTGCAACAAGTTTAAACAATTTTTTTGATTCAGAAGGTAAGACCGGCGGATTTTTAGCATCTTTTATAGCAAAAGAAACCTTTTCTGCAGATAATGGCTCTTTGACAAAATTAGCTCAGTTAGCTAATGAAAAAATCATGCAGGAAATGATAAATAATGATGTTGATATCTCTAAAAAAGATAATCTTTGGAGTACTGGATTTGCAGCAATTAAAATAAATTCAGACACTCTGGAATGGGCACAGATTTCTGATTGTCTTATTCTCCTGATGAATAAAGACAACTCCATTAAATTACTGGTTGAAGAATATAGTCATGATAAAGAAATTATGATAAAATGGAAAAATCTTGGAACTATTTCTAGAGAAGAAAAATGGAATATTTTGTTTGATAAGATTGTCAATCTTAGAAAAAATCAGAATATAACGTATGGCGTGCTTAACAGTGAAAAGGAATACATTAAATTTATTAAAACAGGGTCCGTCAATTTAAAAGGAGTAAGACATATTGTGATTTTCACAGATGGGTTAATTCCGCCAAAAGAGAGTCCTGAAATGCCTGATAAATTTGATGATTTTGTCAAAAATTTTCTAGATGGAGGCATTACAAGAGTTAAAAATAAAATCAGAGAAATGGAAAACAAAGATTCAGAATGTCAAAAATATCCACGGTACAAGAAACAGGATGATATTGCAGCAATCTCAATAACACTATAACACTCTCAAAAATTGCTTGTTCTGTTCCACTATGCACCACGATACGTTCTCACTACACCGCGTTCCGTACGAGTCATATAACAAAAGCTATCTTCAATTTAATTTAAGTTTCTAAAACAGGAATTCTCTTATTGTATGAATGTGCAAAAAACAAAAAACTTTATTAAGGATTAAACTCATAGTTAAATTACAAGGTGAGATTTATGAAAAAAAATTTAGCGATAATGTTGATATTGATGCTAAGTATTGTTATAATTTCTGGATGTTCTTCAGATAAAAGTTCAGATTTAGATAAAAATGATAAAGAATCCGAAATAATTGATATTGAAAAAACAACTCAACCAGCTAAAAAATCAACAATAGATTGTGAAGATATTTCAATTGGTACGCAAATTTGGGAAGGATGTAATGAAGGTTCTTCAAAGAATTCAGATAAAGGAGAATTTTATTATTGGACTGATGTTGAGTCCGCATGTCAAGAAGGATATCACGTTCCATCAAAAGAAGAATGGGCAAAAGCGAATAGTGATTTAATGAAAGAATTAACTTCTGAGTGGAAACTATCCTCACTTAGAGAATTTTTAAAAATCTCAATTTATGAAAATAATGACGAAAATCCGGAAATTTATGAAGACAATGTTTTGAGAGGATTTTATTGGACTTCAGATTATCAATATTATAAAGTATTTACTCTCGAAAGACATGGCGCCGGAGGTAGTCCCAGCGGAATTTATTCTAATGTTAAATTAAAAATTAGATGTATTAAAGATTAATTTTTTCAGTTTTGAAAGTTCTCACTTTTATTATATAGTGAAGGCATAAAATAAATGAGCAAACATTGCCAAAAACCAATATGCCTTCATCTATATGGCAAGGCACTGTACTCAATTTATTAGTGCCTTGACTATAGTTCTAGTCGTTACTATATAGACAAACTGAACCAAAAACCAATAGACATTAACTATCCGGGCGAATCTCAAAGATTCGCTGGATTTCGCAAATCGTACCGATTTCCTATATCGCCAAAAACGCATGCGTTTTTGCGACACTAAAATTCCCGTGGAATTTTAAGTGTTGCGAAAGTAGGAATTGGGTAGCAATTTCGCAATCATAAAAATCACGAAGTGATTTTTAATGATCCTAACAAATCACATTGATTTGTTGGATGCTAAAATTGCATCGCAATTTTAAGCATATGGAAAAGTCATATAGTCCATTTTGAAGACGATAGTCTTCGAAAG
>DAOWAN010000115.1 GCA_030634545.1 Candidatus Nanohalarchaeota archaeon | reverse complement strand
GATGGTGTGGAGTATTGTCCCGTAGAATGCGGCTACGATGTATGATGCGGATATGCTCCATGCGGTTGAGTATTTTGAGTAGGGGTTTATGAATGAGAGGTAGATGCTTGCTGCGAATGCGGTTGCTATGAATGGGATGTTTCCTTTTGCGCCGATGAAGATGATGAATGTGAGGGCTGCTGCGAAGAATATGTCCCGCGCGTATTCGTTTAGTTTGTGTCTGTGTCTTGGGTGGTGCAGGGGTGTTTTTTTGGGGCGGGGGGGTTATATAGTTTTTATGGGAGAACTAAAGGAAAAAAGAAAGAAAAAAGGGGGGAAGTTATCCCCTGTTTGGGCTGTGGTTTTTGCATGCAATTTGCCTGATGTTGACATGACTGGTTGTTGTTTTTATACTGTTATGCTGGCTGTTGTCAGTTCACCAGGGATGTATATCCATTCGTCTTTTGTTACAGCAGTTACTGTAAATGTATAAGTTCCGCTTGGTCTTTTTAGCTCATCAGAGTCCAGCGATACCTGACCAGTTGTATCAGTTGTACCGGAATCTTTATCAGATGTTAGTCCACTCCACGTACCATATATTGTTGTACTTTCGACAAGTACGTTATTTGCATCAACAATTGTTACTTTTGCCATGGCTTTTATGTTTGGTGCAACCTTGATTGTCGATATTTCAATATCTGCAATATGCATCTTTGTTGCTGATGAAACCACCAGATCTGATGTTGCAGAGTCGGTAATGCTTTCGTTCTGGTCGCATGTCGCTGTTGCAATTAGTGTGTATGTTGTTTCCGGTGTGTTTTCTGTTGTTGGGACGGTGACTGTTTGTATCTCTTCTGCTCCCGGTATGATAGTTCCTGTAGTCCAATTAGTGGGAACGACAGTTATTGTTGATTCATTGACAGCGCTTCCGTCCAGTATGATGTCGTAGGATGCGTCAAAGTCTCCTGTGTTTTTGATGCGCACTGTGTATGTTGTAGATTCTGCGGGCTTTATTATCTGCGATGCCTCGTCTATTGTGACTGTGACTCCATAACTTGGTGCAGCGAGTTGGGTGTGGATAGACATCTTGTCAATGTGTAGTGTGTCACTTACTGTGTTCTTTCTGCTTCGGTCTGTGTCTACTACGCGGACATATATTGTTCCGCTGAGGTCTGCCGGAAGTTCGTATGACTGTTCTATATTATCATCTGCTGTTTTTGTGACAGTCATCATGTATGTGTATGTGATGTCATCTGTTGAGTACGCAAACATGAAGTCGTCGTTTTCGGTGTTATCTGTGTGGTGTGCTTCAATACGGAAAACAATGGATGTCTTGGTTCCTGTTTCTATATCAATTGTCCATTTATGCTCCATATAACTGGTTTTTATGCCTCTTACATCAACGAGTTCATGAATTGATTCATATGTATTGTCTGATGCATGGGTGTCTTCATGTGTTCCTGTTATTGTGCTGGAAACATATATGTCCTGGTTGGTTACGGATATAGCATATCCTACATCTTTTGTTGTTCCTTCTGCGATGTTCGATAAGATGGATGGGTTGTTTTCCTCATCGCTGGCTTTTATTGCAAAGTAATATGTTGTTTCCGGATTAAGGCCTGTGACAGTGAGTTGCTCTGCTGCGCCTGATGCCTGCGGTGTCGGTTCACCGACTACTTCTGTGGCGGTGTCCCAGTTTGCTGTCGTTATGGTTGCTGTGGAGTATCTTATATCGTAGGATGTTGCAGTTCCGTCAGATCCGTCGTCGCCGGTAGCAGTCCATGTAAGGGTGGCTGAAACAGGCAGAGTGTCGCTTATTGAAATGTCTGTGATTGCGGCAGGCGATGTGGTGTCTGGTTTTATGCAATTAAATACATTTAATCTTCCGCCGGTTACTGTTTTGCCTGCCAAAGAGGATACCGGGTCTACAGAGTCAAGTATTTTTGCTTTTAGTGCATTGTGTGTGATGTTTGGGTATTGTGTCATTATCAAAGCAGCTGCACCTGCTACATGAGGGGTTGCCATAGATGTGCCGGACCATGATTCATAGTTATTTCCGGGTGTTGTCGAAGTAATACCGACTCCTGGGGCACCAAGGTCAACGGAGACGAGCCCGTAGTTTGAGAAGCCTGCTCGTCCATCGTAACCGTTCGTTGCTGCCACAGAGATTATATTTGGGAGATTATAGCTTGATGGGTAATGAGGAATTACATCAGTATCGTCTCCAATCTGGTCATATCCTCCATTTCCTGCTGCAGCAATAAACAGTATCCCTGCAGCGTTGGCAGCGGATATGGCGTCTTCTAATGCTGCGGAGTAATAGGAACCGCCCCAGCTGTTGCTCATTATGTCTGCGCCATTATCAATTGCATACTGAATTGCTTTTACTGCATCACTTGAGGAACCTCCAGAAGGACCAAGGAATTTTATAGGCATTATCTTTGCGTTCCAGCTAACGCCTACAACCCCGATGCTGTTGTTTCCGACACCCGCTATTGTGCCTGCGCAATGCGTTCCGTGGTCATAAGGGTATAGATTGTCCATAGTGTCACTGTTATTGTTGTAAAAGTTCCAGCCCTGTGTGTCGTCAATGTAACTGTTGTTGTCGTCATCAATGCCATTGCCTGGAATTTCGCCGACATTAGTCCACATATTTGCAGCCAAGTCCACATGATTGTAGTTAACACCAGTGTCAATTACTGCAACTACGATGTCACTGCTTCCTGTCTGGATATCCCATGCTTCAGGAGCCTGTATTTTAGTTAAGCCCCAAAGAGATCCGAATCTAGGGTCATTCGGAGTTAAATCAACATGAAAAAAGTAATTTGGTTCTGCATATTCTACGTCGTGGTTTGCGTTGTATGCGTTGAGTGCTTCAGCCATATCCGTGTGTTTGGGTAATTTTAAGAGATAAATCCTGTCAAGACCGTGTTTTTTTGCAACATCTGCTTTTTTGTTTTCATCTGCTTTAAGATTTTTCTTCACAATTTTTTCTGCTGATATTACCTTGTTTTTTGAGTTTATCACAGATATTCTTTCGTCGCTTGTTCCTGATTTGAACTTGACTATTATTTCATCCGGAGTATGTTCTCCGCTGACTGATTTTGCCTGTTTTTGTTCCGGGCTTATTATAGGGTTGGCGTTTTCATTTTCGCCTTGTGCCATTGCAAGTCCTGATATCGCAAATATTCCTATTAAAAATAGAATTCCTAATTTTAGTTTGTTCATGTTTCTTACCTCCGTTGAGTGTTATTGATTATTTTTTATGAATGATTTTGACGTGTTTATTGTCGGGATAGTTATTTAAATGTTGTTGTGACGTGGGGTTTGCTATCGATTATATTGAATAACTCCTCTGGTATTGTTCCGTAGAATGTGCATATGATTTATGCGGTTGCTATGAATGGGATGTTTCCTTTTGCGCCGATGAAGATGATGAATGTTTGAGGATTGCTGTGAAGATTATGTTTTTGCGCGTATTTGTTGAGTTTGTGGCTGTGTCTTGGGTGGTGCGTGGGTGTTTTTTTTTGGGGGGAGGGGTTATATCGTTTTGAAGAAAGAACTAAAGAAAAAAAGAAAGAAAAAGAAAAAAGTGGGGGAAGAGTTCCCCTGTTTGAAAAGACGTAGTTACTGGCAGTCTACAGGACAGATCTCTGTGTTTTCACCGCGTTCACAGTTGCCGTTTCCACAGCACCAGAGTAGACCTTTTCTTGGATGTGTTTTAGAGGGGCAATCTAGTTCGCATGAATTACAATCTTCTCCATTCAATTGTCCTTCAAAATTGCCTGCGCAGTATCCATCACCGCAGCCTGGTTCCGGAAAACAGTTGCTGTCGTCATATGAACATGTCTCTATTATTTCATCACAGGAATCTAATGTACATGCTATTTCATCATCACAAGTATCCTTAGAGTAAATACAAGTACCTGATGAACATACATCTTTCGTGCACCATAATTCATCAAGTTCACATATTGTTTCATCCGGTTTATCTCTTGTTGCTTCTGTATCGACCCATATTGTACTGCTTACAGAATATTCACATTGTTGATTATCTGAACAATAATAATCTCTATTCTCTTCTTCTTTTTGCTCCTTTTCTGTGCATTCTCCTGTTGATAGCCATTGTGTGTTGCCGGTCTCATACCATTCGTCACTTGGGCAATCATTATCGACTGTATCGACTGTGCATTGAGGTTCAAAAGAATATGTCAGAGCTCCGTGGGCATCTACTATTCCATAGCCGTATTGTGGGTCCCAGCCAGAATCTCCTTGGTCTTCTGCCGTGGATTCTAAAGCGTCTCTGACATTATCAGGACCTGTAACTCCATTAGCTATCAATAGAGCTGCGACACCAGAGACATGAGGAGCTGCCATTGAGGTGCCTTGATAGAAGTAATAGCTGAATGCTCCGTAGTTGCGACCATCATGGGTCTGCTGGAGAACTCCATCGTTATAACCATCTCCGTTTTGGTCCACACTTATATCGCCACCCGGAGCAGTTATGTCTACATATTGCCTAATGACTGAGTTGGTGCTGTCTGTGTAATAACTGGAATAACCTGCGCGTGCTTCATCATATCTGGTGGCTCCGACTGCAATGACATATGCATCATAGGCTGCAGGATAACCAACTGTTTCTGGTCCACTGTTGCCTGAAGATGCAATAATGGTAACTCCATTGTTATAAGCATATTCAAGAGCATCTTCTAGAACTGTTGCTGGAATAGATCCGCCAAGACTCATGCTGATGATATCGGCACTCTTATCGGCAGCAAAGTAAATACCCTCTGCTATATCATAATAGCTTCCACGTCCTCTGCGGTCTAATACTTTTATTGGCATGATAGAGCAATCATAGGCAATTCCGGCTACTCCAAGTTTATTATTCGTAGTTTGGGCTATAGTGCCAGTGACATGTGTGCCGTGCCCTTCGTCATCATTAGGGTGTGTGTCGCTGTTGACAAAGTCATATCCTTCTACGAAGTTAGTGCCAGCTAAATCCGGTGCTTGAAAATAGACACCATAGTTTTCATAAGCTACACCTGTATCTATTACTGCCACGATGACGCCGTTTCCAGTTGATATATCCCATGCTGATTCCATGTTGATACCGCCATATTCTGCATTGTCGAGATGCCATTGGTAAGGATTATAATATGGATCATCTGGAACCATCAGGGCTTGAGCAATATAATTTGGTTCTGCATATTTTACATTAGGGTTTCTGTTGTATATTTCAACCATCTCAGGTACAGATTTCCCTTTTGCGATTTTTAATCGTTTGAAGTCACCATGTTGGCTTGTAGAAAGCACTTCTGTTTTGTGTTTTGAGTTTATGTCTGCTATCTCGCTGCCTTTGACTCCTGGTCTGAATTGAACAATTATTTCATACGGAACATATTGGTTGTCATTAAAGTTAGCTCCTCTAATGGTATCTAATGTATTTATGTTCTCTTTTTTTTCTTCAGCCATGGTCACTGCCGCGGCTGTTGATAATGCTAGTAGGCATACTAGTAATAGAACTCCTAATTTTAGTTTGTTCATTTTTATTACCTCCATAGGTTGTTATTGATTAACAAATTATTTTTTGTGATGATTTTGGTTTGTTTGTTTATTGTTGAGGCATTTATTTATGTGTTGCTGTAAAAACCGGTGAATTTGCTATTGTGAATTGTGATATGCCTGTGCGCTTTTTCTGTTGTTTTCAAGAAGTTTTTTGGAGTTCAATTATCTCGTGATTTTGCTGCGCTCTTTAGAAACCATTTGTGAATCTTTGTGTCGCTTGTGAGTTCGGGGTGGAAGGCTAGCGCCATTATATTCTTCTTTTTTACTGCTACTATCTTTTCATCAATTTTTGCAAGTATCTCCGCGTCAGAATCATCTATTTTTGTCACCGCCGGCGCCCTTATGAAGATTGCGTTGAGTCTACCAATACCTTTCACATAAAGCTCTTTTTCGAAGCTGTGTTTCTGGGTGCCGAAAGCGTTGCGGTTTACTGTCATATCTATCAGGCCCAGGAGTTTTCCTGTTTTTTTGCACTGGTCGTCGCCTGAGGATGAGATTATTATCATGCCTGCGCAGGTGGCGAGAACGGGTGAGTCTTTTTTTGCCAGACGTATGATCTCTTTGTCCATTCCTGTTTCTGTTAATAGTTTGTTGATTGTGGTTGATTCGCCGCCGGGGATTATTATGCCTTGTGCGCCGT
>DAOWAN010000063.1 GCA_030634545.1 Candidatus Nanohalarchaeota archaeon | reverse complement strand
TTTCACGGATATCTATTTCCGGTTCAAAAGTCAGGTGCTTACAGTGATTGTATGTGTCTAATGCAGTAGGATATTGCATTGCTGGAAAGCAACAAGACCAGAATATCTCTGATTATTGAGGTTTTAGCCGACACCATTGATGGTATATATTTTTATGTTTACTTATCACTACTTTATGAAATATTTTTCTTAATTTTATTAACCTACAAGCACATTATGTCTACTTATGGATTGCATGGATTATGTTTTTGAGCGCCTGAGTTCGTTCAATGAGTGTGATATTGTATTTAGTACACATGCGCAGATAAGGATGAAACAGCGTCAGATTGATGCAAGTGAGGTTATTAAGAATATAATGAATCCTACTCAACTAGTGTATGCTACAAAACCAAGAACAAAAAATGACGATGATGAAAATAAGTTTGATTGTTACTTCAATCATAGTAAGAACCAGTGCCATAAGTATGTTTTGCTGATAAAGGATAGTGTTTTGGTGGTGACGGTCATTAAAATTAACAGGAGATGGCAAAGAATTGTTGAGAAAAAGCTTAAAAATAAGTAGGTGCAAATAAGTAATGTGGTGATGACATTGTTGAAAAAGTTTGATTTTGATTATGACTTTGAAAATGATAGTTTATTTTTGTATGACTCTAAGTCCAAATCAAAAGCCAGTGTTGAGATGGATGATGTAATTATTGATTTTAATAGTAAGAAAGAGGTTTCTGCAATTGAATTGTTGAATGCATCTAACTTTTTTCGCGGTATGGATTTTGAGGGCGATGAGATATTGGATAAGGAGATGCTTGATAGTATTAAAGAGTGTAAAATTGATGTTATTGCAAAGAGTAATTTTCTTGTTATTAAACTGTTACTGGTGTTTAAGTCAATGAGAACTCTTGTAGCACCACTGATTGTTCCCGGGATTCATGAGCCGAGTCCGGCAGCGGCAATGGTGTAATTTTACTGATTTCAATGAAGAAAATAATAATCAAAGTATTGGCTACGAGGTTGTTTGTCACATCTATGGTGTTGGGTGTTACTGGCTGGATATGTTTGTTTGGGAAAGATTTGCCTCTGAGTTATGTTCCTGTTTTGTATGTGATTCTTGGTGTCACTATTGTCGGTTCAATCTATGTTTCCCGCAAAAGACCTGAATTGCTGCGGAATGAGAAGATAATTGTTTGTCTGGTTATTTTTTTCGTGGTCAGTGCAATTGGTTGGGTAAGCGCAATTTCTGAAATTACGTCTTGTGAACCTTACAGATGCGGTGAGGATTTTGTTTGTGCTAAACCTATGGATTTATGTCTGAAATTAGTGACTGGTGAATGTACTCCTGAGTTTTCTGAAGAGGTTGATTTTTCCTGTGTAAAGGAAGATGATGTTTGTGTTGAGCAATCAGTTGCTAATGCAGGGGTTGAATGAATTTTATATTGTGGTTTGTTCTGTCTGAAAGTGCTGCGCTTTTTTTGTCTGTTGATTATCATCTTTTTTTTTTGCTGTATTGATGCGGGCTTACAGGTGGAAAGATTATTTTTATCGGTTCATATCACTTTTGTGATTTTAGGGGTCTTGGTGTAGCGATAATCATGAGTTAACTATATAATATTTACTGTTGTCATAGTATCGTTTTGAAATCTATCTAATGGAGGGAGATATTATGGAACAGGAAAAAATGTACGATAATGCGCAAAAACTGGTGAATGACTTTTCAAGGAAGTATCCATCAATCGCTGTGCAGCTTAATAGGAATCAACTTATGACTGCGGCACTTATGTCTGCGTTTACGAAGGATGCGAAACATTGATATATCGTTGAAGACATAATTATTTGGACAATAATGTCTTCACCATATGATTAAAAATCAGAGATTTTTATCATCCAGGAAATCTACGATTTCCCCGAATAGATTAGCGCCTTTTGATTATTTGTAAAATTTGTCTATTTAATAACGGCGCTAACTATATAAGCAGGTCAATCAAATATAGAATATATGTTTAAGGATTACGAGCTAAAACCAAATAAGACTGCATTTGTTGTATATAGGTCTGCTGTATTTTTTGTTTTTTCATTAATATTTTTTGCTTTCATCTATTTTATTGCAAACCCGTTTATTGGGGGATATGTTCAGTATCTTGTTGTTGGCTTTGTCCTGTTGCAGTTGTTTTGCTATTATTCTGTCAGTGTCTGTTATCGTAAGGAGAAATATCTCTTTTTTGCAGATAAGCTGATACACCAGTCTGGAGGTATCTTTTCAGACAATGAGACAGAACTTGTTGTGAAAAATATAACTCATGTTACTATGCGACTGCCTTTTATTGAAAATAAACTGTTTCAGACAGGTACTGTTCGCATACAGTCTGCCGGAAGCGGCATTGCTGAAATCCGCCTGCGCTCTGTTGATAATCCAAGGAAATATTATGAGTCTGTTGAGACTATTATGAAGGACAATGGCTTTCGACTTTCAAAATCTGAATTAGTCCAGCAGGAGCGACCTGCCAGTATAGGTGTTGCTTTTGAAGTGTTTCGCCAACTCACAGCGACTGGTTTTATGTTTCTTATTGTTGGAGTCAATGCCGGGTCGGTGATATTTTCTTTGCTTGGCGGTCACATTGGGCTTGTGTTGTCTGGTTTTGGGCTTGTGTTGCTTTTGTTGTTGAGTCACTCGGTTTTTATGTATATGGATTTGATAAGGCGGCGTTATATTGTTTATTCTGATACGATTGTTTATGAGGAGGGATTTCTTTCAAAGAATTATTCTTTTATTCCTATAGAGAACCTGGCTGATTCTACGATTACCCAGACACTGGTCGATAAGATATTCGGGTTGTATGATGTGAAAATAAGCTGCCAGGGCAGTAGTCAGGAAATTCATTTCAAAAATATGGTCAATGGTCCTGATCTTAAATCAAATATCGATACTCTTGTGAGTAAAGGTCAGTCTTTGGTTGGAACTGGTGGTGTTCTGGCGCAGAGTGTTGATACGGATAGCGCACATGGGAAATTGGATTCTTCTGAATCGGAACCATTGCATAAGGATACTGAGTTTACTGCGGAGTACCGGATGGATGGTAAGAGAACTATTGTTCCGATGCTGCTTATATTGCCTGTCTGCCTGATTTTGTTTCCTTTGATGATTTTCTGGGTTATTACTTTGGTGACTCTGGTAATCAAAGTGAATGCAACCAAATATATTGTCAAATCAGATAGTATGGAGGAGCAGTATGACTTTATCTCATCGAAGAATAATGAGTTTACAGATGATAAGATCACTGGAATAATCTTTAAGGAGAGTTTCATTGATAAATGGTTCAATACATGTAGTATTCATTTCTGGTCAATTGGTTCGGCGCAGTCTATCAGATTTGCAAATATCAAAAAGACAGATGGTTTGTATGATTCTATTTTGGCGAAAACAGGTATTGTTCGTCAGGAAGCTTTATATCACATGAATTCGGATTTTAAGTTCACAGAGATGCTTAAATCTTCTCTCTTTTTGACAATAAGTGTCTTTCTGGGTATCTTTGGATTTCTCTTTTCAGCACTGAACAATGCCTATTTTATTATCCCTGTTGTTTTGATACTCGTCGTTTATGCGCTTTATGCTATTTATGACGGTGTCTACTATAAGAGGTCGAAATTGACTTTTTTTAAGGATTATATTTATTTTACGAAAGGGATATTTTTCAAGGATTTTTACTATGTATTGTATGATAATGTCAAGGATATCAAGACTGTAAAGTATCCGTTTTCTTCACTTGGAACTGTTGAGTTTAATGTTGCAGGTGAACAGATTGTAGGAGATGGTAAGAATACGTCCATGGTGTCAAACAGGTTTAGGATAAATTATATTGAGGATATTGATAACAAGGATGAGTTGATTGATATGATTTTTTATCGCAGACCTGATGCGCAGCATATATCTGAGATTGAGATGAATATCCAGAGTTATTCTGAGAAGGAGATTCTTGTGTCCAGGCAGGATGTGGCTAATTCGCTTGTAGGTCTGTTCATTGTCAGTGTGATATTTTTCCCTCTGTTGGTGCTGCTGCCAATTACTATTCCTCTGACAATCTGGAGTGTTAAAGTCAAGTCTTATGTTATCCAGCCTTATAGGGTGATTGCGAAGTCAGGAATATTTTATAAGAAGCAGGTCTCTGTTATCTTCAGTAAGATAGACCATATCAATTTTGGACAGGGGATGCTTAATAAGATGTTTAAGAATGGCAATATCACTGTAAATACTACTGGCAGCAGTATGGCAGAGTTGACTGTACGTAATATCCCTAATTATAAGGAATTCTATGATACATTGAAGAAGTATTATTAGGGGTTTTGTACAATAGCGGGCGGACGCACGATAATTTCCTAAATTCCCGGATTCTTAGGCACTAGAAGTTATTTTACGCATCAGTGGGCACATACACTTATATGCTCATAGTCCCTAATTATAACTATGTCATTTATTGCATATAAAAGAATCGGCAACAAGGAGTACGCTTATGAACTTAGAAGCTATTGGGACAAAGAACTCAAACAATCAAGACACATCTCAAAGTATCTAGGAGTTGTAATTGATAAAGATAAAAAAATATTTAAAAAAACCATAAAGGAGAAACTTCTAAAAGAGGAACTCATACTCGATTTTGGAGATACATATCTAGTGCAGGAGGTCATTGAGAAAGAAGGATTTCGCAAAATCATCGAAGATACATTTGGCGAAGATACGGATATGCTCATCAATCTGATCTGTTACAAACTGTGTTATCCTGCTGCTATGAGGATAGCAGAGACATGGCAAAATGGAAATGCAATAAAATGTTTCTGCAAAGCAGATCTAAAATCACAGAGAATTAGTGAGATGCTGGTTCGAATCGGCGATGAAGATAAGTATCGCACTTTTTTCAACAATTATCTTTCTTTTGTGAATTACTCTTCCGATGCGTTGTTGCTCGATATAACGGCTATGCCAAACCAGATACATATGCCATTCACACAATGGGGTTATCATGATGAGGAAATAGACAAAAAAGTAAATCTCATGCTTGTTGTTGATAAAGAAAGTAAGATGCCTCTCTTGTTTAGGTATATTCCTGGAAGTGTAGCAGATGTATCGTGCTTAACTCCAACTATCGATGAAATGAAAAAACATGGAGTAAAGAATACTTTTTCAATATTTGATGCAGGATTCTATTCAAAGAACAATATCATGGCATTGCAGGGTCCGGATGACAAGACCACTAAAATTCAATTTATGGTGAGGCTGCCATCAAATAACTTGATTTACAAAGAGGTTGTTGAAAAGAGCAAGGACATAGAGAATATGAAATATGCTACGGTATACGGTGAACGTGGGTTGTTTGTTAAAAAACATAAGCTTGACTTATATGGAAAAACCGCTTTCGCTTATGTTGTACTTGATCCAGTTAGAAAAGGTCGGGAATTAAGGAATTACATACTTAAGAGAGAGGAAGATGAGGAGATTAAGAATGAAAGTTTTATCGTCATGAAAAAAGGCATTATGGTATTAATATCATCTCTTTCTTTGCCTGAAGAAGAAGTCGTTCCATTATACTATAGCAGGCAGATAGTGGAATTGCTTTTCAGATTCTCAAAAGACGATTTGGATTTGCTTCCGTTGAGGGTGCATAAGGAAGAAAGTATGAGGGGTTATTTGTTGTTGATATTCATCTCGCTGTGCGTGTTTTTGTTGCTAAAGAAAAGGTTGGGAAAAAAGAATACGGTGGAAGAGGCATTACTCATACTTAGGAATCTAAAAGCAAAAGTATTCAAAGACGAGATGATTATACCGGAAATAACAAAAAAACAGAGAGTGTTATTTGAACGTTGTGAAATCATAGTCCCTAAAACAGCGGGAATTTAGGAATTTTATGGGCAATTCAGTCATCTATTTTCTGTCACTAGAGGATGTGTTGATACGCACCGAAAAGCTTAAATAATTGTTATTACTAATATGTAAATAGGTGATAATATGGAAGAAAAACTAGCTATAATTGAGGTTCTTAAAGGAATCGGACAAACTTTCGAGGATGAACTCTATGCTGAGTCTGAACTCTATTGTCTCGTAGACATAGGTGCAGCAGCAAACGAGCTTGGACACCCAGAACTCAAAGAAAAATACTCCAGCATACGTGCAATCGTGCCTTTGAAGAAAGCAGATGGTGGTATAAATTTAGAAGTAGATGCTTCAGACTTGTCTGGTTACAAGCAACTAGACTGCGGTATTGCAGTACCACTCTATGTTGTAGAGGAAGCAGATATTGAAACAAAAGACTATCAACCTAAGGAAAGAATGATTCTAAACATGGCTTAGTTTCAAGCGATATAATTAATTTTTTGCCTTTTTCTTTTTTGAGGCAATTATTTTTATATCTACATATTATTATAAAATATATAGTATGACAAAACTCCCGACGACTACGCCCGCCCGCTACTCTTCGTCGCTTCGCTCCTTGCCGTTTGAGGATATTGGTTTCGGGAACATAACAAAGGATAATACTCCGCTCCCTGCGGTCGCTAAGCCCTGCGGGAAAATCGGCTTCGCCGACTTCTCTTAATCCCAAACGTTTTGAGCTGGATGTTCTGGTTTTTGTGAGTTGCTTTTCTGTGATGTTTTTGTAGGGTGTTCACACAACATTGTCTATCTTGATTGTCATGAATGATATTTCTGTGTCTTTGGCGTCTACGCTGTGAGGGGTGTTTGGAGGGATGCTGATTATGTCTCCTTTGATTATCTTAAATGTTTCGCCGTTTTTGATTGAGGTTCCTCTGATGGTTTCTTTGTCTGGTTCTGTGCTGCTTTTGTATGGGTTTTCGAGGGTGCCTTTGTATGTGAATTTTGCATGACCTTGTGTTATAGTTGACGTCGTTACTAAATGGACAAACTCCACTGAAAACCAAGAGATGTCAATCTATATGGAAACGCCATTAGTCCAAAAAGTTGTGGCGTTTACTATATTATGTAGATGTCCTGAGATTTTTTGTGGATGGCTGGCGTGATCATGTTTCCTTTGAGGTATACGCTTTTCAGGATGAAGTGTTCTGTTTTGTCTTTTGGTATTATGGGGGTCTGGTATGCGTCTGTGTTTTTTAGTTTTGCGATTGATGCTGAGATGTCTTTTTCTGATATTTTGCCATAAAATGCCATTTTAATCACTTTTTTGTGTTTGATTTTTCAAATCTTTTGAGTACGTTTATCTGGTTTATTGCTTTTAGCATGGCGTATGTTGCTGCAATGTCCTGGTCTGTGTGGATGCCTCTTGTCTTTAATGTCTTTTTGTTGTGCTGCCAGTCTATTGCTGTGTCTACTAGTGATGATGTGCCGTCGCCGGGCGGGATGCTTACATGGTAATCTTTTAGTTTTAGGTTTGCGCCGGTGATTTTTTTTATCGCGTTTGCTATCGCATCAAAGCCACCGTCTCCAACTGCTTTTATTGTTGATGATACGCCTTTGATTTTGAGTGTCACTTCTGCTTGTGTGGATGTCTGGGTGTTTGTGTATATCTTTCGCATGTCAACTTTTTTGAGCCTGTACCCGGATGTGTCTTTGTTTGTTTTCTGGAGGTATAAAAGGAGCAGGTCATTGGTTGTGATTATGTTTTTCTTTTCTGAGAGTATCTTTATCTCTGTTACAAGCTGCGCCACGATTTCAGGGTCCGGGTTTTTTACGCCCATCTTTTCCAGTTCGACAAAGACTGATGCTTTGCCTGATAGTTTTCCAAGGTCGTATGATACGCGTTTGTTGAACCTGTTCTTTTCCAGCAGTGGGTTTGTGTATAGTCCTTTTAGTGCGCCGTGGGTATGGACGCCTGCTTTGTGGATATGGCTGTTTTTGCCGACTATCGGGTGGTTTGCTTCGATTTTCGCACCGGATAAGGTTTTTGTTAGTTTGCTTAGGGTCATGAGTTTGTTTTCATCTATTGTCTCGATGCCAAAGAAGTCCCTGAGTGATACTGCGACTGTTTCAAGTGAGGCGTTGCCTGCGCGCTCGCCGATGCCGTTTACTGTGACGTGGGCGCCCTGGCATCCATATTTTATTCCTGCCAGGGTGTTTGCTGTCGCAAGCCCGTAATCGTTGTGCGCGTGGATGTCAAAGTGTACTTTTGGGTATTTTTGTGTGAGAGCTTGTATGTGTTCTTTTGTCTGTTGTGGTGAAAAGAGTCCCATTGTGTCTGCGAGCATGATTCTATGGATTTTTGCTTTGCTGAGGTTTTCTATCAGTTTGTAGACGTACTCTTTTGAGTGCTGGATACCGTATGAGAAATGTTCTAGGTAGGCGTTGACGCAGAGGTTATTTTCTTTTGCATAGTCTGTTATTTCAAGAACGTCCTGTATGTGGTCGTCTGGATTTTTTCCTTTTAGCTGGGCAATATGGTCTGTCGATGATTTGACCAGGAGGTTTGCACATGCTGCGCCTGCGTCTGTTATCCAGTCTATGTGCGGTCTGAGGATGAATGACAGGCATTCCACTACGTTTTTGCAGCCTGTATCTTCAAGGGAGCTTGTTGTGTTTTTTACAGCGTCAAAGTCCTGGTCTGATGCGCATGCACTTGCCATTTCAATGCGGCGTATGCCTGCGTCATACAGCGCAAATGCAATTGACTCTTTTTCTTTTGGATTGAATGATACTCCTGCGGTCTGCTCACCGTCGCGCAGTGTGGAGTCCATCAATTCTATTTTTCTCTTTTTTGTTGTTTTTTCTGTTATTTCAGAGAAATGTTTATTTTTGGATAATAAGATGTCCACCTGTTTTTTTTTGGGTTTTCAGTGTTCTATTGTGTCGTCTCCTATATCGTCTTCGTCATTGAAGCACCATTTTGGTTCTCCTTTTTTGTCTTCTGTTTCGTCCTGTTCTTTTGCAGATGATGACGGATTTGCAGCTGGTGATGATGATGTTGTTTTCACTGGGGGAATTATCTTTCCGCGTGTTATTGTGCTTAGGGTCTTATCAATGTCTTTTTTTGCGTCTTCGTTTACCTGGAATGCAGCTTCGAAGCCGGCTTTGTGTTTGTCTGTATCGTATCTTGGGATGATATGCAGGTGGAGGTGGGGGACAGCCTGCCCTGCTGATTCGCCGTTGTTTGAGCCTATATTGTAGCCTTTTGCTCCGAGGCGTTCTGTGATGATTTTTGCGAGGTGCTGGACTATCTGGAATATTGGTCCTGCATCTTCTTTGGGCAGGTCTGTGAGGGTTGCTGCGTGTTTTTTCGGGATTATGAGGCAGTGACCTACTGCGCGCGGGTTGACGTCAAGGAACGCAAGAAATTTCTGGTCTTCATATATCTTTTTTGTGGGGATTTCGCCTGATGCAATCTTGCAGAATATGCAGTCTGTCATTTTTGTTCACCTTTTTTGGAGTTGTTTAGGTTGTATTCTTTTATTATTTTCTTTTCTTTGCCTTCTTTTACTTTTGCGGTTACGGATACGTATTTTGAGATTGTGCTTGATTCTATTTTCTTTTTTAATAGGTAGTCTATCTGGAATATGCCGGCGGAGTTGTTCATGAGTATTTCTATCTGGATAGGGGTCTCTTTTGTGTATGAGATGCTTACGTTTTCGATTGAGAGGGCGGAGACTGAGTGGATGTCGAGTTTTCCAAGGTCGAAGGGGATTCTTGCTCTGCCTTTTTCCATGTCGAGACCGTCTGCTATCATTACTATCCCGCCTTCTGTTGTGTGGAGGGTTGTGTTTGTGTCGTGACAGAGCATGGCGTGGAGTATCTCTGTCATTACTATTGTTTTTTGCCTTTCAGGGTAGATGTCTTTTAGAATGTCTTCAATTATTGGCGGCGCGAGGGCAATGCTCATGCGTTCATGGTCTTCGCGGCTTACTGCGTTTCCGATGTCGTGGAGGGCTGAGGCAAGGAATACTATTATTTCTGCATCTTCGTAGTCCAGATTGTGGTCTTTTACACTGTCTGGTGTTATGCCTGCTTTTTTCAGGTTTCTTAGGAGTTTGAGTGCGAGGTTTGATACTATGGCTATGTGGGTTTTGCCGTGGTCTGTCATTTTGAGGCGCTTTACTGCCATTACATTTGATGAGTCCCAGAGGGTGTTTAGTTTTATGTTTTTGTTTACCATCTTAAGGGCATGCTCTAGTTTTTTGTTGTTGTTTGTCGGTATGTTCATTTTTTTCGCCTGTCAGATTTGCTGTTATTTTGTTGTGAATGTTTTTATATTTGTGTCTGGATGTGTGTGGGTTGTTTTTTTGTGATACGTTATCGAATTGCTGAGTGAATGGTATTTTCTTTGTGGTTTGTTACATTTGTGGTCTGTGGTTGTTTACAGATGTTTAGAAATGTTCTTTTTTTCCGCTGCCTGTAATAATATGTTTTTAAAATAGTTCTAAATTATATCTAGGATATGAAACAAAAAATAATTTTACTATTTTTTTTCTTGATGCTATTGTCTTTATCTGTTTTTGTTTCTGCAACTGAAATCATTTCTTGTTCAGATACCGATGGGGGTTTTAATCCAAATATTAAAGGAACATATCGTCATTGTTTTTCTGATGGATGGTGCCTTATAGGGAGAAGGGATGGCTGTTTAAATTCTAGCACCTTGCGTGAAGGATACTGTGATGGTAATATTTCAAAAAGCACATATGTATTTTGTCCCGATGGTTGTGAAAATGGGGTTTGTCTTGGTGAATATATTCTGCCACAACCACCCTATTGTTCTGATTCTGATGGTGGTGCTGATTATTTTACAAAAGGGGTTGTACTTGGTTATTGGATTAGTTATCCTAAAGGGGATATATTAAGAAAAGAAGATTCTTGTTTTGAGGGTAAACGGGCAAATCTTCAAGAGTTTATATGTGTAGATAGAGATGGTAAATCTGGAATGGTTCTGCGAGAATATAATTGCACTTATGGTTGTGAAAATGGCGCTTGTAAAAGACAACCTGATCCCTGTTCAGAGAGTTGGGTTTGTACTAATTGGAGTTCTTGTACGAATGATCTACAGACAAGAACCTGTATCGATTTCAACAACTGCGGAGATGCAGATAATAAACCAGATGTAACTAAAAATTGTACAATCCAACAGCATGAACAAGATGAAAATGGGCAAGAAATAGCTGCTTTGTCTAAATTACATATTCAAAATAAAGATGTTTCTGTTGAAAGAAATATTGCCGGAAAAAACATTATAAGTATTGCTGGAGAATCTGTTAAAACTTCCTTGGATGTGATTGAGGAGGCTGAAAAGATATATATTAAGACTTCTGAAGGGAATAAGGAGATGAGAATTTTGTCTGAGGAGGCAATTTCTAAGGCACAAGAAGTTGATACTGTTGAAGAAGTAATGATTGAAGAAGAACAAGGGAAAGCAGTTTATTCTGTTTCTGGAACAAAAAAAGCCAGATTATTTCTAATCATTCCAGTTTTAGCAAAAGTTGAACAAAAGATTAATATTGAAGATGGCTCTGTTGTTTCTACAAAAAAACCTTGGTGGCATTTTTTAGCTTTAGGTATTTAGGTAGAGACCAAAATAGTTCTGTTATATGTGTTAATCGAACTAAAACCTGGAAGTTATAGATAGAATGATCTGTGCGAAGAGATAGTTGATTGTAAGAAGGGTTCTATTTGGGACTGTAAATAATTTTGCTGAAACTTCTAATAGCGCAGGTTAACATACAGTTAATCAAAGACTATTGGAGGTTGATTGAAATGAGTAAACTATTTACAAAAGAGCAAGCGCGTGCACTTCTAAAAGAGCACGGTTTAA
>DAOWAN010000023.1 GCA_030634545.1 Candidatus Nanohalarchaeota archaeon | reverse complement strand
GTTAAACCGTGCTCTTTTAGAAGTGCACGCGCTTGCTCTTTTGTAAATAGTTTACTCATTTCAATCAACCTCCAATAGTCTTTGATTAACTGTATGTTAACCTGCGCTATTAGAAGTTTCAGCAAAATTATTTACAGTCCCTTTATTCTTGCAAAAACCGTTTTCATCACGGTTACAACATAAATTACCTCATTAATGAATCCCCATATTACACCAAAGAGAATTAGTATTTTATGCTTTTTTATACTCCCAAATAACTATTTTAGTTTCATAGTGCCATTTACCTATTTTTATTTAAATATATTTCTAAAAGCAAAATCGCTGAGTAATATGTCGCATAACTATTGTTATCTGAAATTGCCGGGCTTTAGAAAGGCATATAAACTACGTCAGATACATTTAAAATATGGATTTTAAAATTATCAAGAGTTGGCATATTGCATTGGTAGGTTTCTTATTTCAGTTGGTATATGACGTTCAGGAAGTTCTCAATTCAAATTATCTGTGTACAAAAATGAGTGTGAGCGGAACCATGTGTCAATCATTATCCGATTATACTCCCATCGAGGCAATTATCGGATACATACCACACCTCCCTATCTGGGGAATTATTATCACATTATATCTGTATTTCGCTAAGGATGGAAGAGGGACTGAAGTGAGTATTGTTGTTGGTTACATACTGATCATGTTCATTGAAAATATCATTCTTGGAATATTCCTCATCATTGCCGGCATTCACATGAAATATTCCTTTACTAGTACTGCAACAAAGATTTCAAAAATCAAGGGGGTGGGCATAACTAGCTGGCATATTGCATACCTGGTACCTAATAGTCTATTAATTATAGGTACCTTCATGTGGTTTAGTGCCGGCGGAAGCAGTATGGCGCTACTTGGACTGATTATGGCACTAATCTTTTTATCTTCAGCAGCAATCGCGTATGTAGCGATATGGCTCTCAAGAAATACAAGTAAAAATACGAAGAGATAGTGCGTATAATATCCGTCACTCAATCATTATTTTTAATCGCCATTATGATATTCCTGCGCTTTTTGGATAAACCAAATATTTTGAGCGCTAAAATCCACAAATTCTTAAATATATTTCACGCATAAAGAAAGACAATGACTAAATTTAAACTGGTATCAGAATTTAAGCCCTGCGGTGCGCAGCCGCAGGCAATCTCAAAGCTAACAAAAGGACTTTTGAAAGGTTACAGGGCGCAGACACTTCTAGGAGTGACCGGTTCAGGAAAGACATTTACAATGGCTAATGTCATTGCCCAAAAGAATGTACCTGCGCTTATCGTCACCCATAACAAGACACTCGCTGCACAGCTTTATAATGAGCTTCGTGATTTTTTCCCGGATAATCATGTAGAATACTTTGTCTCATATTACGATTATTATCAGCCAGAGGCGTACCTCGCAAGAACAGATACATATATCGCAAAAGATGCATCTATCAATGAAAAGATTGACCGTCTGCGGCTTTCTGCAACTTCGTCTTTGATAATGGCAAAAGATGTGATAGTTGTTGCAAGTGTGTCCTGCATCTACGGTCTTGGCTCTCCGAAAGAATACAAGGAGATGACTGTGCAGATAGACAAAGGCATGAATATTACGCAGAAAGAGCTGCTTTCAAAGCTTGTGAAAATCCAGTATTCCCGGGATGACAAGACCCCAAAGAGAGGAAATCTGCGGGTGATGGGAGACACAATAGACATTTTTCTGGGACATATAGATTCAGTTCTCAGACTTGAGATGTTCGGTGACGAGATCGAGAGGATAAGAGTACTTGATAGTATTACATTGATGCCAGTAGATGAGCATAATGAGTATCTTGTCTTTCCTGCAAAGCACTTTGTGATGCCAGATGATAAACTTGATGCTGCTATCAGATCTATTGAGATAGAGCGGGATAAAAGGATTCTTGAGCTTAGAAAAGGTGGAAAAGTGCATGAGTCAGAGCGGCTTTTAGAGCGCACAAATTATGATCTTGAGATGATTCGCGAAACCGGATACTGCGGTGGAATTGAGAATTATTCAATGCACTTTGACAGGAGGAAAGAAGGTGAGCCTCCAAGTACGCTAATTGATTTTTTCCCGGATGATTTTCTTGTGATTATTGATGAATCGCACGTGACTTTGCCGCAGATAAGAGGAATGTTTCGCGGTGACAATTCAAGAAAGCAAAGCCTTGTAGATCATGGTTTCAGGCTGAAATCTGCATTTGATAACCGACCACTGAAATTCGCAGAGTTTGAGAAAAAGGTCAACCAGATTGTTTATGTCTCTGCTACTCCAGACAAGTATGAGCTTGAGACTAGTTCTCAGGTAGTAGAGCAGATAGTAAGACCGACCGGGCTTATTGACCCTCCTGTGACCGTCAAAAAGACAGAAGGTCAGATGTCCGATCTGCTAGAGAATATAAAAAAAGAGACAAAGAATGGCTATCGTACACTAGTGACCACACTGACTAAAAGGATGGCAGAAGACCTCTGTGAATACCTTGCTGAAAAAGGTGTTAAAGTCAAGTATCTCCATTCAGATATTGATACCCTCGAGAGGACAGAGATTCTAAGAGGGCTTCGAAGCAAAAAATTTGATGTGCTCATTGGCGTAAATCTTTTGCGCGAGGGGCTTGATCTGCCGGAAGTATCGCTAGTCGCTATTCTCGATGCTGACAAAGAAGGGTTTCTTAGAAATAAGAGGTCGCTGATACAGACCATGGGGCGTGCCTCAAGAAACAGTTCCGGTAGAGTGATCATGTATGCAGACCGGGTCACAGACTCTATGCGCGGGGCTATTGATGAGACTGAAAGGAGACGTAAAGTACAGATAAAGTATAATAAAAAGCACAATATAGTCCCAAAGACCATTGAAAAAAAGATACCTGAGCGGATAATCAATGAAGAAGCGCTTGATGCAAGTCAGATGAATGATGTGCCAAAAGAGGATATTTTAGGGCTGATTGATATTCTTGAGTTTGATATGAATTCTGCAGCTGAGCGGCTTGAGTTTGAAAAAGCGATTGAGATTAGGGAGAAGATTGAGGTGTTGAGGAAGAGGGTCAAGGCTCATTTGTAGGCATAGTCATGATGTTTGAGAGTTTCGAAGATGATTTTGTCTTTACTGATTCTGAAAGTTAAAACAAAAGAGCGGACATGGACTCTTTTAGATTCACTTGAGTCATGCCGAAGATTCTTAAAGTGTTGAATGGATATTTCGTTTGAGGAACTAATCTGGCATATCTTTTTCTGGACAGCGCTGAATAAGACAAAATCTCTTTTTTTAAGTTTCCCAAGAATTTTATCAATCCGGGATATGTCGATATTCACAAGTCATTGCACCATTTATTAAATTCATCTATGGTCATTGATTTTCCGGAAGGTTCATTCTTTATTTTTTTTAATTCTTCAATAAACTCTTCTTTTAAAGGCAGTTCATCTACAGGATGCCAGTCTATTTTTTCGCAGAATTCTTCGTCTTTTTTGGATAATTTTCGTGTTTTTATGTAATTTTCAAATATTTCTCTTTTGAGGATTTCTTCCCTGCCAACTTCAGACCAGTTTACCCATGGGAATGCGGTAATTCTTTCCTTGATTGTTTCTTTTAGGGGAACAGTTATGCATGCCATCTATATTTCACCTCTCGCGTGCAGTTTTTCCAAGGCAACCAGTTTCTTTTCTATACCCTGCCTGAATACTTCAGACCAGTTTATATCTGGGTGCGTATCAAGTCGCTTCTTTAAATCATCTGGTATTGAAAAAGTCATTCTTATCATGTGCATCAACTCATGTAAATGAATGTTTAGATGTATGTGCATGTAATTATTTAAATGTTTTGATATGTGTGTTTACTGCCGGAAACTCAACAAATGACGATGTAGCAAGACGAGATTTGCTAAGATTTATAAACAAGAGCGTATAAGATAGAGAGATTGAAGATATGTAATGGTGATATTTATGCGAAGAACAAAAATTGTATGTACTATTGGTCCAAAGACAGAGTCTCTGGATGCTCTTAAGAATCTTGCACGAGCAGGAATGAATGTTGCGCGCCTTAATTTTTCTCATGGCGATTATGAAGAGCAGGGCAAGAAGATAAAGAACATAAAGGAGTTGAACAAGGGACTCAAAAACCCTGTTGCTATCCTTCTTGATACAAAAGGACCTGAAATCCGGACCGGTGATCTGAAAAAAGACATCAGCCTGAAAAAAGGAGATAAATTTACATTTACTGTTAAAGATACAACAGATGATGAAATGGGGACTACGCTTAGCTATAAGCAGATAATCGATGACATTAAAGTGGGTGACATGATCTACGTTGATGATGCCATGCTTGAGTTTAAGGTAAAGGATATCGTAGAGCATAAGATTATCTGCCGTGTCCAGAATGACGGGCTTTTGTGTTCAAGAAAGGGTGTCAATGTGCCTGGAATTGAGATAAATCTCCCGTCGCTTACTGAAAAGGACATTGAGGACATTAATTTCGGGATACTTCATGATGTTGATTACATAGCTGTATCGTTTGTAAGAAATAAGAAGGATATTTTGACGCTTCGCAAATTTTTGTGCGATAAAGGGGCGACTACAAGAATAATTGCAAAGATAGAACATATTCGTGCAGTTTCTGAATTTGAAACAATTCTGGAAGTATCTGACGGGATAATGGTTGCCCGTGGTGATCTTGGAATCCAGATGCCGTTTGAGGATCTGCCGATGGTTCAAAAGGAGATTATTGAGAAATGCAATATTGCAGGCAAGCCAGTTATTACTGCAACGCACATGCTTAATTCTATGGTAGATAACCCGCGTCCGACACGTGCAGAAGTAACCGATGTTGCTAATGCTATATTGACAGGTACTGATGCCGTAATGCTTTCACAGGAGACTGCCAAGGGCGAATATCCGTTTGAGTCTGTGAAGGTGATGGATAAGATATGCAGAGCAACTGAGAAGAAGATGGATAGTAAAATCAGTACAAGAGTTTCAAAAAAGAGTATGACTGATATTGTCGGACAAGCTGTTGCATTGATTTCAGAGAATATCAAAGCAGATGCAATTCTTACATTCACCCAATCCGGCGGGACTGCAAGCTCTTTATCAAAATACCGGGTAAAATCGCCGATATATGCAATGACACCTGAAGATAAGGTCTTAAGGACAACTGCGCTTATGTGGGGAGTATTTGCGCATAAGATAAAGGGTGGATATAAGTCTACAGAGACCATGATTGGTGATGCCATAGCATCTCTGAAAGAGAAAGGTGCACTTAAATCCGGAAATATCGTGATAATTACAGCCGGAGTACCTATCGGTGTAAGTGGCACAACAAATCTTTCAGAAGTCAGGAAAGTCAGCTAAAATATATATTGTCTGTTGCTTATCTGAATTCTATGGAAAAATTAAAGTTGAATCTTGGATCGGGGATTGTGTATCGACCTGAGTATGTGAATATAGATAAATTCGATAATTCTTTAGCAGATATTGTTTGCGATGTCAGTGATTTGCCTTTTGATGCAGGAAGTGTTGATTCTATTGATGCGCTCCAGCTTATTGAGCATTTTGATTATATCCACTGCGTTTATGTTCTTTCGGAATGGTTCAGATTGCTTAAACCTGAAGGTGTACTAATCATCGAAACACCGGATTTATACAATTCATTCAAAAAACTCAAAAAGGAGAATGCTGAAAAACAGAAGATTACGCTTCAATGGCTATATGGTATTGACTCTTGTGGTATGCAGCATAAGGTTGTGCTTCCATTTGAATTGCTGAGGATGCTTCTTGAAAATATTGGTTTTGAAGATGTTTTAGAGGAAAAGCAGAGGACGCATAAGTATGAGCGAGGTCTGCGTATTGTGTGCAGGAAACCATTGTCTTGCAGGTCAAGTGAAATGTTTGCGCTGTTCAGGAAGTATTTGAGAATGGAACTTGCAGTTGATGATTCTGATGTGTTAATTAGTATTGAGAATTATTACATCAAAGAAATACATGGTATTTTTTTTGGTGATTATTGGGATGAAAAAGAGGAGTCACTTAACAGGATAATTGCTAAAGCTGCTGTGTGCAACCCTAAAATTGCACTTGCTTTTTGCAGGATGCTTTTTGAATCCGGTGAGATTGATGAGGAGGAATATGGGGGGAAGACAGAGATGATTAGTTATCTGCTTGACAATGAATTTCACAGGAAACTTTTCACGCTATGGTCCAGATATAAGAAGACTGTTCTAAAGACTGATTCAGATTATGAGAGATTTATTGAAAATATTGAATCGCAGGTTGTTGGGATGTTGAAGGCGCGTGATTATGGGACGCTTGAGTATATTTTGTCTCTTACGGCGGCAGAGATTGATGTGTTTAATCTGCATGTTGTCCAGCTTGCATCGAGGAAAATGTTTAATTGCGGTGTGAAGGAATTTTGCAGGAAGAATTGTGATGATTCGCGTTCTTTGTTTTTGGAATCCCTGAAACTTAACCCGGAGAATGTGTTGTGTTACTGGAATCTTGCACGATTAGGCATTGTTCTTGGTTATAAGGATGAGAATGTTTTGGAAGAGTATGATAATGCGCTGCTTACTGTGAGAGATAAGAAAATCAAAATGATGATTGAAAAGGAGAGAGAATTGTTTTGTATGGGTAAAATGCATGAGATATTGAAAGTGGCAGTGTCTGAGGATGCGCTGAATGTGTGATGCGAATTTTTAAATATAGGGATGCACCATAAGATTATACTGAAATATTTGAGTGGTTAATTTGGTTAATGATAAACTTCAGGAAATTGGAAGTAAACTGGATGTTTCCGGTCAGGATATTAAGGGTATTCAGAAAAGCCACACACTGTCAAAATTGAAATATTCTATTGCGACAGCTGTTGTCGGGATTCTTGCTTTGGTTATCGGGTTTTTTGCGGGACGGGGGAGTTGTCCGGAAACAATTGGCTCCGGTGGAGGTTATCCGTTTGCGGGTGGTCTTTTTGCGCTTGGAGGGGAAAAACGCGTTTCTAAAATAGCTGCCTTAATGCTAATGGCAATTGGATTTGTTGTTGCAATCAAGACGGTTCCTGCTTTCAGTCAGGCAATACTATATAATGTTTATAGAATGAGGAAATGATGTGGCGGTTATGGATAATTACAAATTATTGGAGATTGGAAGTAAACTGGATGTTTCCGGTCAGGATATTAAGGGCATTCGGAAAGGTCACACACTATCAAAATTGAAATATTATATTGCGACTGCTATTGTCGGGATTCTTACTTTTGTTATCGGTTTTTTTGCGGGGAGAGGGACTTGTCCTGAAATCTCTTCTGCATCATTTGTTTCTCCCGGAGGGTATCCGTATTCTGCGGGACTTTTTGTGCCGGCGGTGATGAATGGCAAAAAGCGCGCATCTAAAATTGCAATGTTATTGCTGGCAGGGGTTGGGTTTTTTGTTGCGCTTAAAATCGCGCCGGTTTTTAGTGATGCAATAAAATATGGTGTTTATCGTGAAAGAAGATGATGGGGTGTCTATGATGTATAATGAGAAGCTGGTTCAGATTGGGAGCAAATTGAATGTTTCCGGAGAGGATATAAAAGAGGTTCAGTCCCACAATAGACGAGGCAAAATAATGTCTGTAATTGTTGGAGGAGGTATTGCGACATTATCTACAATAGCGGGTTTCCTTATCGGAATGAGTTTGGCTGGTTCTAATGGTTATCCGTATGCCGTCGGCGGTTTTGCGTCTGTTGCGCAGCAATCACAGGGGAAAAAATATCTTGTGCCGTCTGTGATAATAACAGCAATAGTATCCATAATCGGATTTTTAGTTGCTTATAATCATGCAATGTTTGGACTAGCAATAGATTATGGGGCTTACAAAAGTAAGAGGGAGTTGAGAGTTGTATGAATAATAAAATGCTTCAGGAAATAGGCAGTAAACTGGATGTGTCTGCACAGGACATAAAAGGGGTTCAGAAAAGCCACACACTGTCGAAGATGAAATATTATATTGCGACTGCCGTAATAGGGATTCTTACTTTTATTCTCGGGTTTTTTGCGGGACGGGGGACTTGTCCTGAAATATCTTCTGCATCAATTGTTTCTCCTGGAGGGTATCCGTATGCTGCGGGGCTTTTTGTGCCGGCAGCAATGAATGGCAAAAAGAATCTATCCAAAATTGCGGTTATGCTGATAAGTGTAATCGGATTTGTAGCGGTAATCAAAGCGGCGTCTGTTTTCGGTCAGGCGATAGAGTATGGTGTTTACAAAAAAGCTTAGATGGATTGGAGAGCTATATGAATAATAAAATGCTTCAGGAAATAGGCAGTAAACTGGATGTGTCTGGTCAGGATATTAAGGGCAATCGAAAAAGCCACACACTGTCGAAGATTAAATATTATATTGCGACTGCTATTGTCGGGATACTTACTTTTATTCTCGGGTTTTTTGCGGGGAGAGGAACTTGTTCGGAAACAGTTGGTTTCGGCGGAGGTTATCCGTTTGCAGGTGGTCTTTTTGCGCTTGGAGGGCAGAAACGCGCATCTAAAATCGCTGCATTAATGTTGGTAGTAGTTGGTTTTTTTGTCGCGCTTAAAGCAGTTCCGATATTTGGTCAGGCTATGGACTACAATGTATATTCGAAAAAGTGAAATGTATGAAACATAAACTTGAGTGCGCAGTATGGGAGTTTACTCTTAAGTGTAATCTTCAATGCTCACATTGCGGTTCGAGTGCAGGTATCGCAAGACCGGATGAACTGAGTACAAAGGAATGCATAAAACTCTGTGAGGATCTTTCCGAACAGGGCTGTAATGACGTCTCTTTGATGGGTGGTGAGCCGTTTTTAAGGGATGACTGGAGCCGCGTTGCACAGTGTATTACTGATCTGGGTATGAACCTGAATTTTGTGTCAAATGGTATCCTGATTGACAAGTATATTGATGAGCTTGCAAAACTTAAACCGAAAGTGGTTGGCATAAGTATTGACGGCACTGAGGAGACGCATGACAAAATCAGGGGTATGAAAGGTGCATTCAAAAAGACAATCAACTCAATAGACATGCTGATTGAGAGGGGCATACAGGTTACTGCTATCACAACTGTCAGCAAACTGAATTTCAATGAGCTGCATGATATAAAGGAGCTTGTGTATAAAAAGGGATTCAACTGGCAGATTCAGGTTGCTATGCCTTTTGGGAATTTCGATAGAAAATATCTTCTTTCAAAAGAAGAATATTATGCTGTGGCGCTGTTTATTGCATCGCAGAGGATTAAGACTTCTTTTGATGATCTGCCTGTGATTGGTGCTCACTGTTTTGGATATAATTCGAAAGTGCTTCCCGGGTGCCATGGATGGAAGGGATGTACTGCGGGAATAAGCAGTATTGGGATAACGAGTGACGGCGGTATTGTCGGGTGTCTTTCAATGGGTAATGACCGGTTTATTGAAGGTAATGTGAGGGAGACACCATTTAAGGAGATATGGGGGAATCAGGATAATTTCAAATATAACAGGCAATTTACAATGAATGAGCTTGGTGCTGAGTGCAGGGGATGTAAATATGGTGACAAGTGCAAGGGCGGGTGCAATTCGGTATCCTATGTACTCACAGATAAATTTCACAATAATCCTTACTGCTTTTACGCAATAGAAGAAAGTATTATAAAAATATAGAAACCTGTCATGGACTTCTATTTGTTGTAAAGAAATTTCAGAATTTCTTGTTTCTTACTATGTGTACCACTGAGCCCGCTATCTTATTTCTTACATGGGCGCTCTCAACAATGTCCATTTCCTTGATTGCTTCTTTGTTTTTGTTGAAGTCCTTTGAGAAATTTTCCGGGAAATTTTCAACAAGTCTCCTTGCTGCTCCTTTGATATATCTTTGCTTAATTGCTCCTATACTAAATCACCTGTAATTTTTGTCAAAAGGTGATTTACGCATCTGGAAAAGACCGAACTACTGCTCGCGACCTTTTATGAGAGGCATATCACCTTTAACTGTATAGGCATGGTTACATTTAAAAAGTTTATGGATGAAGTAAACTGCTGTTTATCTATTGGGTGAGTACTATGATTACAATTAAAGAAGTATTTGAAGGGAACAGGCGCCATATAGAATGCGCCACAGATGCGTTATATGCTCCTCATTTAAAGGGGCAGTCACCTACTTTGTGTGTTGTCTATTGCTCTGATTCAAGGGAAAATATACATATTATTTCAGATATTGAGCCTAAAATGGGTGAGATATTTGCAATTGAGAATGCAGGCAATGTTGTTGACGGATCAGTTTCAGCGATTGGAGCAGTCATGTATTGCCTTACTCACCTGAAGACCAAAGAATTGCTTATTCTTGGACATACAGGATGCGGGGCAGTCACTGCTGTTTTCAGCGACTACAAATCAGACCGGCAAATGATTGTAGACCACATAAAAGTCCTGGAGAATGTTAAACAAATTACACTCCATGTTATTTCACAGATGGAAGCTCGTGATATTCCAATAGATGAGATTGTGAAGAGCGACAAGTATCTTTCTTTAGCATCAGAGATTAATGTGGATTACCAGTGCGAGTTTATGAAGCAGATACTCAAGCGCGAGGGAATTGATGGAGTAAATGTAGTAGGTGCGATACATGATCTTCACAGTATTTATGGCGCAATAAATGGCGCTCTTTACCTTACCTGTGGCGATTCCGGTAATGATTCTGACATAAAAAAGAAGCTCGTAGATTATGGTTCAGGCAGGACTGTCCGTGATGTCATGGCTGAATTAGATATTTCTTTCAATTCTCTGGAATAATCTCATTATATAAATTTGCGGTGCCTATTCTTGTCTATTACTGATAAGTTATCTAGTGAAAGAAAGGTGATTATTGTGGTAAAGACTTCAAAGATATCCGGATTTTATAAGATGAGTATTGCAGAAAGGCTAAATATTATCAAAGAGCAGGCAAACCTGACAGATGATGAGGTATCTGTACTTTCATCCTGTGGTGCTTTATCACTAGAGCAGGCAGACAGGATGATTGAGAATGTTATCGGGACCACAGAGTATCCTCTAGGCATTGCATGCAACTTTTTGATTGACGGGAAAGAGTATCTTATCCCTATGGCGCTTGAGGAGCCATCCGTTGTGGCTGCTGCATCTAATATGGCAAAACTTGCGCGGATAAAAGGCGGTTTTTTTACATCTGCTACCGAGCCAGTCATGATAGGTCAGATACAGATCATGGATGTAGATGATCCATATTTTGCAAAGCAGGCGATAATTTCGCGAAAAAAAGATCTCATTGAACTTGCAAACAAGCAGGATCCTATGCTAATAAAATTTGGCGGTGGTGCGCGCGATATTACAGTCCGTGTGCTTGACAGTATATGCGGACCCATGGTGATTGTGCACCTGATGGTTGATTGCAGGGATGCGATGGGCGCAAATGCAGTCAACACAATGGCAGAGGCATGCGCTCCACTTATAGAAGAGATTAGCGGTGGAAAAGCCCTCTCAAGAATCATATCCAATCTTGCGAAATACAGGCTCGCACGTGCGCGTGCAGTATTTGACAAAGAAGGGCTTGGCGGAGAGGAAGTTGTTGACCGGATAATTCAGGAATATGCTTTTGCTCTTTCAGACCCATATCGCTGTTCTACACATAACAAGGGAATCATGAATGGTATTGACGCAGTTGTTGTTGCGACCACAAATGATTTTCGGGCTGTTGAAGCAGGCGCTCATTCTTATGCTGCGATGAATGGAGAATATAAGCCCCTAACAAGATGGGAGAAAAATAAGGACGGCGATCTTGTAGGGACAATTGAACTTCCGATTGCAGTAGGTACCATCGGCGGAGCAACTTCAGTTCATCCTGTTGCGAAAGTTGTAAGAAAGATTCTTGATGTCAAAAGCGCACCAGAACTCTCAAGAGTCATGGCAGCACTGGGGCTTGCGCAGAATCTTGCACCTCTAAAGGCATTTGCTACAGAGGGCATCCAAAAAGGTCACATGAAGCTTCATGCAAAGAACATTGCGCAGATGGCTGGCGCTGAAGGCGGGATGATTGACAAGGTTGTCGAAGTTCTTGTCAGAGAGAAAAATGTACGTGTTGACCGTGCAAAGGAAGTCCTGGAAGAGCTTGGCGGGTAAAGGTTTTTGTATATTCTAATAGCAGTATATCAATTCATGATATGTCATCGGCAGATTCATGAAACAGTGCATATAGAAGGATAAATATGAATCTGGATAAGTTTCTACATCAAAGAGTAATAGATAAATGCAAAGCTCTCTACGAAGATGGTCATTTTTCTCAAGCAGCACTAGAATCAATGAAGCAAGTAGAACTCGCGCTTAAGGAGAGAACAGAAATCGGAGAAAACTTATTTGGCGTGAGATTGGTTGACCACATTTTAGGATCAGGAGAAGGCATTAAGTTGAAAATCCCTCTTGGAGATGAGCTTCAAGAGCAGGCGAAATTATTGTTTAAGGGTGCATTTTCTTACTATCGAAACTATGCGGCTCATGACGGAAGCAAGATTGATGAGACAATTTGTATTAGAGTTATGATGTTAGCCAGCGAGCTTTTAGACCTCATTGCGGCATCTTCTGTTAGTTTTGCAGAGATAGGGGGAGTTAAAGGATTGATTAAAAAAGGGATTTTTGATAACGAATCGCAATTATCCGACTTACTTTCTTTTCTGTCATCTTATTTTGTAATATATGGGGATTTAAGTGAACTGTTTCAGGACTTGGCTAAAAAAGGTTATTCTGTTAGACAATATCAGGCGATTATTGACTTGGATATGATTGAATATCATAGCAAAATAAGGAATTATGCTGATAGTGGAGAACCAGAAGATGAAGAGGAATTTGGATGGTTCAAATTGACACCCAATGGTCGAAGAGTTCTTGCTCAAATTTGAAGTTCTGTGGACAGAGGATGCATAGAGTTATTGAATTGGTAATATGTGGTGAGTCAAAAGATGTTTAAATTGATAATTGAACTTGTTCCCTCTACCGTATGGTTCTCATCCATCTATCAGATTTATAAAAACCGCAATCAGTCAAGCAGATGGAGTAAAATCAAAAAAGAGATTTTTGAAAAAGAAGGGCGAAGATGTTGGGTTTGTGATAAAGAATATGGTCGTTTAGAAGCGCATGAATTTTGGGAATACGACGATGAAAACCATATCCAAAAGCTGGCGGCGATTCATCATCTTTGTGATATGTGTCATAAAATTAAGCACATCGGGTTATGGTGCTACACAGAGAAGGGAAGTAAACAACTTGCGAAATCAGGATTAACTAGAGAGGATTTGATCAATCATTTTTGTAAAGTTAACAACTGTTCAAGGAAACAGTTTGAAGAACATGAAAGGAGAGCCTTTAAAATATGGGGAGAAAGAAGTAGATATGAGTGGAAACAGGATTTTGGGAAGTATGACCCTGATAGGCGGAGGGATATTGTTACCAGAAACTTATTTCAATATACATGAATACATTACATTAGTACATATACGGTAAAACGTTATCCGTATGCCCTTGCAATAGAAGGATAGTTTTAAATGAGTTCGTTACCTAAAATTAGGTGGTATATTACCTTTAAATAGGTAAGAACTTGTATGGACAGTAGTATAGTGCATGTCTATTGGCGCGTAAAAACAGGTATTAAATATGTTAACAAAAGAGCAGTTGAAGATTTTTGGCGCATTCAAAAAAAACATCTTCGCGCATCTTACTTTTAAGCAAATTAAGGAAGATTGCGCTCAGAAGTCAAATAATGTTGTCCAGCTTGCAATAAAGCAGTTTCAGGAAGAAAATCTTGTAAAAACACAAAAAACCGGAGACGTCACAGCATATTTCCTTAATCTGGACAATAATCTGACACTTTCTTACCTAAGTCTAATCAACAATCACAAAATTCATGAAAACAGGAAACTGCCAAAGAAAGTGTTGAAAGAGATACAAAAAAGAGTTTCAAAGCATTCTGAGTTCTTTATACTTATTGTTTTTGGAAGCTATGCCAAAAATAAAGCAACTAGAAAGTCAGATTTGGATGTTGCGCTTATTGTTGATTCTGAGCAGTCTAAAAAGGAAGTAGCACCCTACATCGAGACCATAAAGAGGCGGGAGATAATCCAGATAGATTACCATATTTTAACGCAGAGGGAATTCACAGAGATGCTTACTATGGATGATGAGAACATTGGAAAAGAGATTTATAGAAGTAATGTCGTTTATTATGGGTTGACAGAGTATTATAATCTGATAAATCGTATTGTGGGGCGCAGAACATGGATGCATTAGCAGAATTATATTTGCAGAGAGCTGAAACAGAACTTGTTGCAGCGCAGGTGTTGCTTGAGACATCTAATAATGATGTTTTGCAAAAGGAACAGTTCAAGATTGAGAAGAACTTCACGTTCTACAGTTCAGTCATAAGTCATTCATATTATTGTATGTTTTATTCTGCAAAGGCAATTCTTATAAACGAGAGCATAAGAACACATGCTCCAGAGGTTCATAAGAAAACAATTGATGCTTTTGAAAATTATTTTGTGAAATCAGGCAAACTTGATGTACACTTGTTGATGATCTATCAAAAAATGATTATGCGTGCAGAGGACCTTTTAGGCATATATTCTCTTGAAAAAGGCAAAAGAGGCAAATATACATACCAGAAGCTTCCACAGGCTAATCTGGTGCCCGCAGAGGAGTCTCTTGAGAATGCGTCTTTGTTTTTTAAAAATATAGGCAGTGTTTTAAGAGCAAGCCATTAGATATATTTTGGCATGTTCTGGTTGGGGTGCGACATAATAGCGATTATACTGAGGAAGAAAAAGAAGATATTTGCGAAGAGTGTTGTAAAATGAGAGATATACTGAATGTGAATAATAATAATTCTAATACGCATATTCCTGCGAAGAACAGTAAGAAGACAAAAATAGTCCATCTATTTTTTTTAGAAATTATTGTTGTTATTACATCTCTAGCTATAATTGGGACTCTAGCAGGTTTTTTAGGTAAATTACACTGGATTTTGGATAATTTTAGCGCTTTTCATGTCCAATATTGTATTATTCTTTTAGCTGGTGCAATAATTATGGGTATTGGTAAAAAATACAAACTGTGTGCTATTATTAGTGTGTTCGCGCTCTTGAACTTAGTCTTGATTCTGCCGTTTTACTTTGAGTCTGGTGCAGAGTCAGGCAATCAGCAGTCATCAAAATTAATGATGTTCAATGTAAATACAGAAAATTCCAAGTATGATGCAGTATCAGACTATATCAAAGAAGTTGACCCTGATTTCGTAGCCCTTCTGGAACTAAATCCTGAGTGGTGGAAAAATATAGAACCCCTGCTTGAGCAATACCCGTACCACGAAAAAAAATTACAGGCAGATAATTTTGGTATTGCGCTCCTAAGTAAACACCCTATGAATGCAGAGGTTATTACCGGTCTTAGTAATCTGAATGTGCCAAGCATAATAGCTGAAGTCAAAAACAATGAAGAACAACTAACAATAATCACAACCCATCCATTGCCTCCAGTCAGTGAGCTATATTTCACTAACCGAAATCAGCAGCTAGAAAATCTCGCGCAGTTGATTAGCTCCAAAAAAGGCAATATTCTTATTGCCGGCGATCTCAATGTAGCGCCATGGTCAGTATTTTTCAGTGAATTTATAGATGATTCCGCGTTGCGCGATAGCAGTCCGGGGTTTGGAATCCAGCCGACATGACCGACAATGCTGCCATTTCTCTATACTCCTATTGACCACTGCCTTGTTTCTGAAAATATAATTATTCATAATCGCCAGACTGGACCAGACCTTGGGTCAGATCATTTACCTGTTATTATTGAATTTAGTATCCAAGATGACTGATGGCGCTATAAATTAAACAAAAGATATCTATTGCTCTGACATGGAAAGCATAAAATTATAATTATTCATGCGCTAATTATCCATTGAATATTATGAAAAAAGAAGATACCACAAAAAATAATCGTGTGCGCAAACAGAAAAAATCACCCGCTAAAAAACGTGTTGTAAAGAAAGATAAAAAGACAGTAACTAGCAAAAAAAAGAAGACAGCACTTAAAAAACAAAACAAAATTCAACTCCCGGGACTTAAACGCAGTTATTTAACAATCTCTGCAATTTTAGTTTGTCTGCTCTTTATTTTAGTTATTTTCACAGGAGATAGACCCCTTAGTCCGCAGGGAAAAATAGTTGAATTTTCTTTAGTCAACAATAGTACAGATAATTTTGAGATGACCGCAGAGCTTCACAACCAAATCACACTTTGCAATGAATATATTGCAGATAAGAACTACAATCAGAGTATTGAATGCCTGAATAAAGCACATGCTCTAAGTGAGGATTATGTTCCAGTTCTGACAAGTCTTGCAGACATTTATTTTATCATAAGAGAGTATGATGATTCATGCGAATATTATTCTAAAGCTGCTGCGCTTAATAGTGATGATAAGATTCTCAGGTATAATTATGCACTTGCGCTTGAAAGAGCAAATAGAAGTGATGATGCTATAGATCAATATCGCTCAGCACTTGCGATAGACAATGATTATGTGATGGCAGGAAATAACCTGGGTGTTCTTTTGCAGAAATCAGGTATGCTTAATGAGTCAAGGGATTTATTTGAGCGTGCGCTAGAGGTTGATTCAAACAATACTCTGATTCTTTTGAATTATGCGAATGTCCTTTCAGAGATTGGCGCAAATAGTGATGCTGAAGCGAATTACAGAAAAATAATTGAGATTGATCCCAAGTATAAGGAAGTATATCGGAACTTTGCCCTGTTTTTGTATAATGAAGGCAGGTATACAGAGGCAAAAGATATGATGGGAAAGGTCGGTTAATGTGAATCTGTATGATATCACAGAGAAAGATATAAAGGACATCGCAGAGTCAAGTGCGATATTAGGCAGAGGTAAGTCCTATTATAAAAACGATATGATTAAGTCCATGAATGTGTCAGATGGCATAATTACAGCCAAAGTGAAGGGCAGTTACGGGACATACAATGTTGAAATATCTATTGATGCAGATGATGATATTGAAGCAGATTGCGACTGCCCTTATGACGGCTGGGGATGCAAGCACATCGTGGCAGTGCTGTATAAGTGGATTAATGAAAAAAAAAGACCATCTGAAGTGCATGATAACAGTAGAATCTCAGAGGGCAAAAGTGAACCACTTGGGCGCGGCATATATGCAATTACATTGAATGATATATTTAATGAAACCTCTAAAGAGTCGCTTGTAAGGGCTTTTGATATTCTGAATAAAAAGAAAGTGAAGATAATCTCTATAAGAACAGAGCAGGTCACAGCAGAAGTGTATGACAATAAAAAGGAAATTGTTGTCTTGAGATCACCAGAGCATTACAGCTACCGCCCAAACCGTGAATGTTCATGCGGCGTCGGAAGTTATGGCCGATATTGCCCTCATGTCGCAGCAGTGATGCTTACAGTATTTTTGAAAAAAAACATGGACCAAAAAGAAACACTTAAGAAATATGAAAAAAAGATTCGTATCGAAGTCAGGGACGAAAAGTATGCTTCACTTGTCAACAGTCTTGATTTTATCCGGACAGAAGATACAGAGGAGAATCCGAAATATGAGTTTATATTCAGTATAGAAAAGATGAATGAGAACATATTCATTTCACTGAATAAAGCGCTAATTCTTAAGAAAGGCGGGATTGGCAAGCCCTCAAATGCATCACGATCTATTCTCAAAAAATACTATAATACATTGTCAAGGACAAAGAAAAAGGCAATTGATTCACTTATCTATGCTCAGGAAAGTAGCTGGGGAAATAGCATGAACATGACCATAAAAAGGAGTTCTGAAAAGACATCAGATACAGAAATACTGGGACATTTAAAGCAGATTTACAAGGAGAACGCAGCATGTTTTGTAAATTGCTCATTGCCAGACACTAAGGCTGTTGTTGATATTCGCATTGAAGAGAATAAAAGGGATTCCAAAACTTCTGTCCTGAAAATCTCTGCAAATCTTGACGGGAAAATATTTGATCTCAGTGACGATAATGCCGCAATCGTAGGAAAAGACCCTTTATGGGTGTATGCTTATGATGATGAGTATAGGTATCCTGTATTGTTTGAGGTAAGGACCCGTGAGCCTGACATTGTCAAGGCGCTTGCGAGACATTCTTTAACAGAAATAGGACCAAAACAGTTGAAAGATTTCATTGAAAAATATTACCTGAAACTGTCAAGTCTAGGTGAAATTGTTTTGCCTAAAGGGCACGATGTTGTTGAAAGAATTGTTGATCCTGTGCCGCGCATCTTTCTGAAAGACTATGGCGCGATGTTCTGTTTTGATCTGAAGTTTCTTTATGGCAAAGATGAAGTGGATTACGGAAGCAATACAGATATTGTGTTTCGGGATGACGACGATAAGCTTGTGAAAATTAAGCGCAATAAAGATGAAGAAAAGAGATTCTATTCTATTTTACTTGACAATCATACAGTCGAAAGCAGCGGGGTGCTTGTACCATCGATAGACCCCTATATGTGGCTTGTTGATGTATCCAAAAACCTGATTTCACTAGGCTATGAGATTTACGGTGCAGACAAATTATTTAATGTGCGGATAAGTCCTGATGAGGCTAAATTGAAGATTGATATATCAAGTGGTATTGACTGGTTTGACCTGAATGGTGATGTGAGTTTCGGTCATGAAAAGGTAGGTTTTGATAAGCTTATGGGTGCTTTGAATAATCATGAGCGGTTTATTAAATTAAGCGACGGCAGGATGGGCGCCATACCGAAAAAATGGCTGAATAAATTGTCCGGAGTGACAGGTTTTCTAGGGACTGGAGATGGCGAAAATACCGCAAGGGCATCAGAGTCCCAGATTGCGATTATCGAGGCATTGATTGATATTGCAGATGCATCAAAAGTGGACCAGAAGTTTGATGACATAAGAGATAAGTTCCGGCGTTTCAGGGAGATTAATGAAGTTGAACTGCCGAAGAATATCCGGGGCGAATTGAGAGATTACCAGAAAGCCGGGTATAACTGGCTGCATTTTTTGAAAGAGTTTTCATTCGGAGGATGCCTTGCAGATGAAATGGGGCTTGGAAAGACACTCCAGATATTGAGCCTTTTGCTCTATGATAAAGAGCATGGAAATAAGACACCCTCTCTGATTGTTGTTCCAACATCGCTAGTCTTTAACTGGGTAAATGAGGTTGAAAAGTTCACACCAGACCTTAAGGTGCATGTCCATCACGGGCTTGGAAGAGCTAAAAAGATAGATGAGATTGTGGATACAAAGTGCGATTTGATTATTACAACTTACGGTACACTTAGAAATGATCTTGATATATTCAAAAAGAAAAAGTATCATTATGTTGTGCTTGATGAATCCCAGCAGATCAAAAACCCGCTTTCAAAGATTGCAAAGAGTGTCTATACACTGAAATCAAAGTATCGGCTTGTGCTTACAGGGACACCGATAGAGAATAATTCTATTGACTTATGGTCCCAGTTTGCGTTTCTTAACCCCGGTTTGCTTGGGAATATGGATTATTTTAAGACTTCATTCTCAAAGTGCATTGACAAAGACAAGGATGAAGACAAGATGACTGCATTGAAGAATATGATCAATCCTTTTTTGCTGCTTCGAAAAAAGGAGACAGTTGCAAAGGATCTTCCAGATAAGCAGGTGACTGTACTTTATTGCGATATGGATGATAGGCAGAGGAAAGTATATGATTACTGGAAGAACAAATTTCGCGAAGAGATAATGGAGTCTATCCATGAGAAAGGATTTAACCAGTCAAGAATGAAGATCTTACAGGGTCTGATGAAACTGCGTCAAATCTGCAATCACCCTGTTCTGGTCGACGAGAGTTATGCAGGTGATTCAGGAAAGTATAATGTTCTTATGAGCCAGATTGAAGAAGTGATTAAGGAGGGGCATAAGGTACTGATTTTTTCATCTTTTGTTAAGATGCTTAAGGTTTTCAGGAAGCATTTTGATAATGATGGAGTAAGGTATTGTTATCTTGACGGGAGTACGAGAAAGAGGGAAGAGGTTGTTGATGCATTCCAGAATGATGATGAAATACCTGTATTTTTGATCAGCCTGAAAGCAGGCGGACTTGGGCTAAACCTGACTGCCGCAGATTATGTATTCATCGTGGACCCGTGGTGGAACCCGGCAGCAGAGATGCAGGCGATTGACAGGGCGCACAGGATAGGGCAGGATAAATGCGTGTTTGTGTATAAGGCGATTACAAAAGACAGTGTTGAGGAAAGAATTCTTGAACTTCAGCAGAGCAAACTTGAGCTAGTCAAAAATGTGGTTACAATTGAAGAGGGAATTTTTAAGAAGTTGGGCAGGGACGATATTAAGAAGATGTTCGGGTGATGATATGGATAAAAGTGATTTGCCGTTGATTGTGCGCAGGAATTGTGTGGATTTTTGGGATGTTTCAGACAGGCAGAAGAAGATAGATGCTTGTGTGGGCTGAATGTGTATGTGAAAGGGTTGGTGCAGAATATGATACGAATTGAAAAAGAGGATGGAAAAATCAAAGTGTTTTTCTCTTATGATAGGGAGTATAGTTAACGCCGATAATAACTAGAAAAATAGAACCAATAAAACAATAGGCGTTAATCTATATGGAAAAGCCATCTGTCCAAATAATTATGGCTTTTACTATATATTGCTAAAATTAAGAGCATAAGGGGATATAAATGGCATGCAGATGAGATGTATTGGAGTGTTCCCTGCTCTGAATCTGAAAGGCTTTTGTCTGTGTTTGATGGAGTCAAAATTGATGGCGTCATGCAAATGACAAGAGAAAAGGGAGCGCATATGGAAGATTTGAGAAGGGAGCTTGTTTCGAGAAAGTATAGTCCAAATACTATTAAGGGTTATATTCATTATAATGAGAAGTTCCTGAAGTTTGCGGGCAAAGGGACTGGTGAAATTGAGAATGATGATGTGAAGAGATATTTGTTTTATCTTGCAGAGGATAAGGAATCTTCTGCTTCGACTTTGAATGGCGCGATTAATGCGCTGAGGTTTTATTATGGAGAGGTTTTGAAGAGACAGTTTGTTTATGATATTAAGAGACCTAAAAAAGATAAGAGGCTGCCTGTTGTTTTGAGCAAAGAAGAGGTCACAGGCATTCTTTCTACGATTTCAAATCTCAAGCATAAATTGATACTGATGCTTGTTTACTCTGCAGGGTTGAGGGTTAGCGAGGTTGTGAAGTTAAGACCGAAGGATATTGATGCTGAAAGAAAGTTAGTATGTGTAAGGTGTGCAAAGGGAAGGAAGGACAGGTATACCATTCTTTCGGATGTTGCTTTAGAGACTATTGATTTATACATAAAGGCTTATCAACCTACGAATTGGCTTTTCTGTGGCGCAAGAGGAGTGAAGCATCTGAGTACAAGGAGCGCAGAGAAAGTTTTTGGTAATGCATGTAAGAAGGCAGGAATTAAGAAGGATGCGAGTATTCATTGCCTGAGGCATTCTTTTGCTACTCACTTATTGGAGAGCGGTGTTGATTTAAGGTATATTCAGGAATTGCTGGGTCATGAAAGTTCAAAGACAACTGAGATATATACTCATGTGAGCAATAAAAATCTGAAGGATATTAAGAGTCCGCTGGATAATCTGAAATTGTGATATTGCGGAGGATGATATTGCCGGTGAGAATGTGGCGAATGTGACGGATACGGCGGATACAGTGAAATATATCTGAACCAGTGTTCGGATATACTGCCAAATTGGAGTCATATCCGCACTTTTGTTCGGATATAAGTTGTTAACTCACCTTACGCAAAATATAAAGCACCTCGTGCATTCATATAATCATGGATACAAAAATGCTCGACTTATACACAGATCATCTTATGGCTTGTCCAAAATATGCAACCGCAACAGGATTATCAGCTACACTAGACAAT
>DAOWAN010000151.1 GCA_030634545.1 Candidatus Nanohalarchaeota archaeon | reverse complement strand
GGTACCACATCTTGAACTGGATTATGAATGGCTGATAGATGTCGTTGTTGGCTATCTCTATCTTGTTTACCGAGATGACATTGGTTTTGCCGTATGGCTTGTTTACGAATTCGTGCCTATTCGGTGAGACGAAGAGTATCATTGCCTTAAGCATGTTCCACTCGTCAACTGTGTTGAGATTGTTTGGGATCCATGCTGTCTTTCCGTTTGTCTCATCATAGTTTGTAATTATTATGGGGTAGCGGGGGCATTTTTTTGTTCCGACTGCTCCGCAGGTTTCTGTTTCTCTTTCTATATAAGCGAGGACATATTGGGAGTTGTTTATTGTGTTTCTTGCTTCTGAATCGTAGTTGTATTCTGATATTGGACCATAAGTCTCGAAATCGTGTGTTGTGTAGATTGATGAGATTGTGTTTATCGGGTTCATCTTTATGGATCTTTTGACCTCATATGTTTTTAATGTTATGAATTTGCCTTTTGGATTTATACTGATTAATCTGTAGTCTCCGTGTTTGAGACTTATTATGTCTCCCGGCTCAAACCGTTCACCTGCGGGCTCGCAGATTTTGGTTATCATGTTCCATGCGCAACCTGATGTTCCTGTGTCGAAGTTGCTGCCGCATGTTATTTCGATTATTCCATCGCATCCTGCTGTCTGGAAGTTGTTTTCGCATAGGTTCTTTTCTGTGTTCCATGTACATCCGTGCTGTTTTTCATCTGTCTTTGCGCCGCAGACAGTCTCTGACAGTCCTTCGCACTGCGTCACTTCAGGGAGGTCTTTGCATTCGGCTGGGACTGATATGTCGTCCCAGATACATCCCTTTTGGGCGTTGCATTTGTCTTCTGTGTCAAGAATGAATGAGTTGGTGCAGAGGCTAAGTGTTGCGTCTTCGCAGAGTTCTGTGCCAATGTTCCATGCGCATCCGAGTTGTGTGTTACAATAGGTCTGGTCGAGGTTTGCGCAGGGGGTTGCTCCTTGTGGATTCTCGTTGCATTCAGAGTCAACTCCATCCCATGCACATCCAAGTTGGTCAGTACAAGCTGGGTCTATAAGATCCGAGCAGTTTGTTGCTCCGAAATGGCTTTCAAATTCGTCGTCCTGATTTATGTCAATATAGATTGTGTCATATACTTCCGCTTCTTTTTCGTCAACTACGATGATTTTGTAATCTTCTCTGGCAAGATTCTCTTCCCTGTATTTTATGTATCCCGACTTTGATATTATCCACTGCTGATTTTTGTAGTTTGGGCTTGATATACTGCAGTCAGGGTTGACACAGCATGCATCTCCGAGTTCAAGTACAGTCTCTGCGAAGAATTTTTCTGAAGATGGGGCTGAATCTGTTGTCGTTTCAGCTCCGGTGTCTGTTGTGTTTATGTGTATGGGGGTCGATTGGAAATACTTGGAGAATAAGTAGGAAGGGTAGTATGGGTTTATGGTGTTTAGTATTGTATTGTCGCTGTCGGTGATTTTTCCACCGCTGTAATTTGACTCCATTGTCTCGTTCCATTCGAGGGCGAAGAGTTCTTCGAGGAACTCGTATTCTGAGCAGGTCTTGTCAACGAAATTTGATAAAAGTATGAGTCCTTTGCCTTCCTGCAGGAAGTTATATAGTTTGGTCTTTTTGCCGTTGATTAGTGCTAGATTGTTTTTGATTGAAATGTCATGATCATAGTGGTTGTCGTTGAATTCCATAGGCACAGGAATTATTATTGCTTCATATTTGTCCCAGTCATCAGATAAAATAGTCGGGGTTATGTATATCAGCGTATCCCTGCCGTTTATTGTCACTATCGTTGTCTCGCCTTCTATGTTGTTTGAGAGGTTGTTCTTGTATTTCAGGAATTGTTTCTTGTTTACATCTACTTCTTTCACTATGTTGCTGCAGGATATTGCCCGTGGGTCGTCTTCGCATATCCCAATACCTCCGTTCCAGGTGCATCCGAGCTGATTATCGCAGAAATGATCGGGGGCAAGATTGATAAGTCCACTGCATTGCGTTGCTTTTTTGCTGAATTCACAGTCATCGTTGGCGGGATTGGCATCGCCCTGATTGTTCCATTCGCATCCGAGTTGGGCGTTGCAGGTTGTTTCTGTTGTCAAAAGTGCATCATTACAATCTCTTGCTGTGCCGAAACAAGGATCTCCTCCACATCCGATTTGGGTCGTGCAGGTTGTTGCTGCATCAAGCACACCACATTGTGTTGCTTCATCTTTGTATTCGCAGGCTTCTTCACCTGCATCCCAGAAGCATCCATCCTGTGTAGTGCATGGACCCATACCGAGACTTGCGTCAACAAGGAGACCTATGTCAAGAATGGGTGGGGGTATACCTATTGTGTTTATGGCGAGACCCATCCTGTTGCCCTGAATTGTCTTTATGATTTCTTCAGCTTCGTTCGGTTTGTTCTGGAATATTATTTTTGTAAGGTTGGCTTTGTCAAAGGCGTTGATGAATTCTCTTGATTCCTGATTCAGCTTTGCGACCTTCCAGTTGTTTATGTCTATCGGTTCATGGAATGCTCCCGATGTAAAGGAGATTATGATAAGCCCGGCAAGTATGCCTTCCAGCGCATGGAGAACACCTTTCCTGATAGGGTAGGTCTTTCTTTGTTTTTCTGTCGGCATATTGTTATTTTTGTCTTTGAGTTTATTTATTGTTGTGGTGTTTTTTGGGTGTGGATTTGACATAACCTTTAAAAACTTAATCGTTTAAGATTTATGTACAACCGAGAGGTTGTCATCTCCTTTGGGATTTTCGGATTTTTAATGGAGATGTCTGTGAAGAGGTAAGACAGGCACCGGTGGTTTTCCACTGAGGAAAGTCTCCCCATTCCCGGTATTTATATCGGAGCAGGTACGGACTGTAAAGGTTCGAGTGAGAGATTGCTTGGATACGCTGCAGAAACGGTACCCTTAAAGGTTAAGGAGGATCAATTTTTGTGACATTTCCTTTAAAGGGATGAAACGAGCGCCATGCCTGAATGCAAGGGGTTACCCCGCTAAGTCAAATCCTGTCAAAAGCCGGTCAATAATGCAATGCTGAAAATCATGTTGCGGCGAGAACAGAAGGGAGCTTACTCACCTCATCACATTAATCTTTATGGATGGTAATTGAAATATGGGCAAAAAAAAACAGATGTCGCTTCCAAGAACAGGCGGAGCAGGAATAGTGTCATATTATGATGATCTTAAAGGGAAGGTTGAGTTTCAGCCGGAGCATGTTGTTGCTTTTATCGCTGCATTTGCGGTTGCTATAATTCTTTTGAAGGTCTTTTATTGAAGTGGGTCCGTAGCTCAGCTTGGATAGAGCATCAGGCTTCTAACCTGAGGGTCGCGGGTTCAAATCCCGTCGGGCTCATTTCTTTTTTTTATTATCTTAATTTGGAGACCACTCTTATTAAAAAATTGATCATATGATTATTTTTATGGTCAGTAAATTATTTAAACATATATTAATAAATTAATCATATGATTAAAAAACTAACCAATTCCTCAGAAGAACTTCTTGCTTATTTTTTTATAAATCCTAATGAGAATGTGCATATCAGGGGTTTAGAATGTAAAATTGATAGACCTTATTCTACTGTACGCAATGCTCTTAAAGAACTTGGAGATCATAATCTAATCAAGGAAGATAAGAAGAGTAAGATGATTTTTTATAAAGCAAATATAGATAGTAAAGAATTTAGAGTTCTCAAAAAATTAAGTAATCTGAGAAATTTATATGAAACAGGTCTTGT
>DAOWAN010000163.1 GCA_030634545.1 Candidatus Nanohalarchaeota archaeon | reverse complement strand
CATACGACATAGTAGCCCTATGGGTATTTGCAAACTCATCAAACACAGGTAGTATGACATACATCAACATAACAGACACAGATGGAAACTATACCATAAAATATCACAACCTAACCCGCGATATATGGAACATCATAAGAACCCCACTTGATAATTCAATAAACTCCTCAAAAATCTCAAAAATCGGGTTTTACCTCAACAACACAGACTACACTGCATCAACCAACCAGACATTCTATCTTGACGACCTGAAAGTCATCCAGGTTAAAATGATAAACCCGAAAAATCTCAGCCACACTCAGTCCAATGCCAGCGGCATCGCAAAAACAAACTGGACACCAGACATACCCGGCGAATTCCTCCTCATGTGCAACATCACCGATAATGAAACACTATACTACAACGCATCAACAAAAGAAGCCTACGAACTAATTGAAGTAATTAATTCAAGCGGACTCAGCCACGACAACTTCTCAGGCGGCAGCAAAAACGAAACAGAATATGGTGACTATAAGTATGACACAAACGTTACTATGTTCCTCATCACGCCGCAACTACTAAACAACATAGCAGCCACAAACAACACAGGAATTATTGGAGATATAAAAATCACAAGCAACTGCACAGGAACACTAACAATAGACCTAGACATGTACGGAAATGCCTCAAACTACCTAAACAGCACAGACGAAAACAGAAACACAATAACCACAATTCAATTATTGCCATACACCTCAAAAAATATCACAGTAACATACCTGACAGACATGACAGAAGGATCCTTCTCCTCAAACCTGTCCATAACATCACACTCAACATACGATATAGTAAACGTCAGTATCTCCCTCGAAACAAGGCAGATGGCCATTGATATAATCAGTCCCAACTCCACTTCACCACTATACAACATAGAAGAAAACAGTATAATACCAATACTTGCAAACACAACATACAACCACACAACGCAAGCACAAAACATATCATTCGAAGCTAAAATCCACAATACACCCTGCAAAAACATAACCGCCCACTATAACAACATCTCAAAACTCTGGGAACTAAACTGCACAGCCCCAAAAATAGATGCCAATACAATAAACAATAGCCTAACATTATACAGCACAAATGATATAGACACAGTAACAGACACAGAAGACAACAGCATCATATACAACAACAACATAGGACCCATATTTACAAAAGTGAATGCCACATCATGCGAATTACACGGAAATACAACAATCACAATAAACACACTCGACCATTCATCTACCGACAGCATATGGATAACAGTAATAAACATCAACGAAAACACAACCTACGCAAACATCACACTCAACTTAACGAACGGCACAGCAATTAACGGCACATGGACAGCAACAATTGCAAACATAACAAAAGAAGGAGACTACGACATCATAATCTACGCAAACGATACAGATAACCTAAATTCAAACACTACTGGCTGGTTCGATGTATACCCAAAAACAAACATCAGTGGTAATCTCTCAGGCAATCTCAACCTAACATTCACTTTCTACAGACCAGACACAAACCAAAACAAAAGACTAATCAGCTTCAGGATCTCCAAAACAGATTACTTCAACGAGATAAGAAAAAGAATATATGACATCTCAACAAAAGTAGAAACAACTGCAACATTCATAGAAGGCACAACAAAACAAACTCACACCCTGCTATTCAAATACGTAAACATAACAACAAACCTGACAAATCCCATAATCTTCGATCATGTAAATCTTCTAAACATTACAAAACCATCAAAACCAGACAAAATCGTAACAGTCCTTGCAGGATTATCAATAAACACAACAAAAAATTTCACATATACAGGAAGCCTGATAATAGGACTCAACTACTCAGACACACCCGGTCTATTAGACAGGCCAATAAACACAGAAAACCTACACATATACCGCTGTGATAACTTCAACAGCAGCAACTGCAACATCTGGAACGACATTGAACTAACTAACCTAAACCAGTCAAACACTTCCACAATAGCATACATAACAACAAACCACACCTCAACTTACCTACTCACAGAAGAAAACGACATCCATGAAGAAGAAAAAACAGAAGAACAAACTGCGACAGAATCAAACCCAAACATAGCCGCACTCACACTAAACGAGACAAGCAAGACCAACAAAACAGAAGACCAGAAACAAGCAGGCATCGAAAACGTAACACACCCATTCTCAGCCACAACCAATCTTATAAACGCTTTCATGCTCGAAAACACATCAAAAGAATACTATCTAGAATTAAAGAACAACGTAGAAAGAAACATCAGCATAGATTTAGAACTAAAAGGCGAACTATCCGCATTTGCAGATTTCGAAAAAAAACACACAACACTGGAATCCGGAAAAACCGAAGAAATTGCAATCTACATAAAAATACCTCCAAACACAACAACCGGCGAATACTTCGGAAACATCATCATAACTGGCGAAAACCACATAGAAAATATATCCACTAAATTAACAGTAACTGTAATAAAAGCACAATATATAGACCTAAAAGCAGTCATACTAACAAAAAACCTTCAACCTATAGACACTCTAAAAGCAGAGATAACACTAAGTGACCTGAGATTCAATCAGGACATAACAATAAACATGTCCTACTATCTAAGACACACCACAACAGACAAAATAATCTCTGAAAAAGTGGAACCAATCATACTAAGGAGCTTTAAAGAATACACACTCGAAATGCCTGTAAACATCTCCTCAAATGAGACAGGCGACTACTATCTGCTCGTTGTAGCCTACCTTGACGACAGCATAATTTCAGCAACAGACATATTTGAAATAAGAGCACCCTTCTGGAACAAAGAACGCATAAAAACATCAGGTATGCTTTTGGGACTCATACTAATTTCTGCATTGCTCTACCGCGCGCACAAATGGCACATGAAAAAGAAACTGGAAAAACTACGTTACCTCATACCAGACTACAAAAAACTACCAAAAAAAAACAGACAAATCATTCTGGCTCGGAAAAATTGCAGAAACAGACATCAATGCGTGGTATAACCCCAATGACCTAACCACCCACGCCCTGACAGCCGGCGCAACCGGCACAGGCAAATCCGTATCCGCATCCATCT
>DAOWAN010000179.1 GCA_030634545.1 Candidatus Nanohalarchaeota archaeon | reverse complement strand
TGTCTTCAACGGATAATATATCATCGGCTCATCATAAAGCGGTAAAAGATGTTTATTGGTAACCTTTGTAAGCGGCATCAGCCGCTCACCTGTTCCACCCGCAAGAATCACTCCTTTCATAAAAACCAATAAACATTTAGAAGGAAATTCTTATTAATCTATAGCAACAAAAAGTCATACCCAAAAAAACAGAACAGGTGAAACAAATGAGCAAAGACATAAAATTAGTAGAATCATGCAGAATCTGCGAAAACAAATCACTAATCAAATACCTGGATTTAGGCAACACTCCTCTCGCAAACGCAATCATAACAAAAGACGACCTCAAAAAAGAAGAAAAAACATACCCTCTCGAAGTAATATACTGCCCAGACTGCCACCTATCACAATTGAGCATCGTAGTAAACCCAAAAATAATGTTTTCAGACTACCCGTATCGCTCATCAATATCAAAGACATTTACCGAACATTGTAAAGAAATCGCAAACATATGCCACCACACATTCAGCATAAAAGAACAGGATTTAATTGTAGACATTGCAAGCAACGACGGTTGCCTACTACAGGAATTCAAAGCAAACAGACACAGAGTACTGGGAATAGACCCTGCAACAAACCTCGCAAAACTAGCAAACAGCCAGGGAATTGAAACAATAAACGCATTCTGGAATAAAGAAATTGCAGAACAAATACTACAAAAAAAAGGACACGCAAAAATAATCATAGCAACAAATGTTTTCGCTCACGTAGACAACCTAAACGAATTCACAACAGGCATAAAAATACTCCTTGACAAAGACGGAGTATTCATCATAGAAGCCCCACATGCACTCAACCTGATAAAAAACACCGAATTTGACACAATATATCACGAACATCTCTCATATCTACTCGTAAGCCCTCTCAAAAAATTATTCGAAAGACACGACATGAAAATATTCAGAGCAGATGAAACACCAATACACGGCGGTTCAATCCGGATTTTCGTATGCCACAACAACTCAAAACACACAGAAGACGAATCCGTAAACAGGATAACAGAAAAAGAAAGAAACGCAAACCTATACAACATCGAAGGATACAAAAACTTCTCAAAAAGAGTAGAAAAAATAAAAAGCGACCTGACAACATTTATAGAAGAATCAAAAAACAAAAACAAAACAATCGCAGCATACGGCGCATCTGCAAAAGGCAACACCCTCTTAAACTACTGCAAAATAAAAAGTGACTCCGTCAAATTCATTGCAGACGACACACCGGAAAAGCAAAACCACTACGCACCAGGAAGCCATATCCCGATCGTAGACTCAGGACAAATAACAATCCAGCAACCAGACTACCTCTTACTTCTCGCATGGAACTTCGCAAAAGAACTGATGAAAAAAACAACCGAATTCGAAAAAAACGGCGGAAAATACCTGATACCCATTCCGGAAGTAAAAACAATTACCTCCCAACAGACAAATAACGCTTAAGCGCATCCTTCCAATGAGGCATCTTATCCATCCTGTTATTATTCAAAATAGAATATTTTGGCCTCCGAACCTGCGACGGATATTCATCAGAAGAACAAGGCACAACACAGCAGTCAACACCACGCAAAAAGACAATTTCTCTTGCAAACTCAAACCAACTGCACACACCATCATTCGTAAGATGATATATACCAAAAGAACATCTACCGTCAACAATTCTCTTTGTCATCACAGCAAGATCATAAGCATACGTCGGACACCCGAACTGATCATTGACAACATTAATTTCTGATTTTTCATCCGCAAGTTTCAAAATAGTATCAACAAAATTCTTCCCATGACAACCAAAAAGCCACGACGTCCGGATAATATAATAATCATCCATACTCTTGCGAACATTGGCTTCACCCGCAAGCTTACTCCTTCCATACTCATTCAAAGGACACGTCTCACCATCTTCACCATAACCAGTACTCTTCGTGCCATCAAACACATAATCCGTACTATAATGAACAAGAACAGAACCCAATTGCTTACAGGCCTCTGCCAGATACGAAACAGCAGTCGAATTCAGCAAATTAGCAGCATCAGCCTCTGTCTCCGCCCCCTCGACATCAGTATACGCAGCAACATTAATAACAATACTTGGCCTCAACTCAGACAACTCCGAAAAAACCATCTCCCTATTAGTTATATCCAACAAATCATGCGTCAACTTAACCGCCCTTGGAAAGACTTTCGACAACTCAGAACCAAGCATACCGGAAGAACCAATAAGAACTACTTTTTCTTTTTTAATTTTCTCCACCAAGACACATTATGTTTATACCATTTCACCGTCTTCGCCAATCCATCATCAAACTGCACTTTTGGACACCATCCCAACTCTTTTCGAACTTTCGATGAATCAATTGCATACCTGAAATCATGCCCCTTCCTATCCTCAATATACTCAATATAATCTTCAGTCTTATTCAAAACACTAAGAATTTTTTTCGCAACCGCCAAATTAGATAACTCACAATCTGCGCCAACAAGATACGTCTCCCCAATAACCCCCTTCTTCAAAACAATC
>DAOWAN010000166.1 GCA_030634545.1 Candidatus Nanohalarchaeota archaeon | reverse complement strand
AAGTGAAGGAGTTGAGAGAGGCGCAGGATTCTAAAATTGCTGCAAAGACCAATAAGAGGATGGATGATATTGAGAAGGAGATTAAGTCTGTTTCGAAAGATAAGGAGGCAGATAAGGTCGGTGAAGAGATTGAGAGTATGAAAAAGGATATGGTGTCAAGGAGAACATTTCATGATGTGAAGAAGAAGGTTGATGAGATCAATAGTAGGATTGATGAAAAGGTTTTGAATGTTGAAATTGTCAATACGCTGAAGAGCAGGGTGGATGAAATGTCTGGGGCAAAGAGCAGCAGAAGTGAGGAGTTTACCAAAAGGCAGGATGAATTAAAAAGGGAGATTGCAATGCTTAAAAGAGATATCAAGGGCATGTCTGATGTGCAGGATTCTATGAAGTTGATTCGCGATGAGGTCAATAATTTGAAGAAAGAACTTAGGAATAAAGTTGATGAGAAATCAATGGAAGACAGAGCCGTCAGTGTGCGGAATGCAGATATCTCTGAGATTAAAGATAATATTGAAAAGCTTAAGGCGATGTCGCAGGATTTGTGATGGATGGATAATTTCTTAAAATAAGCAGTAATATATAGTTGAAGACATAACTATTTCATGGCATTACATGCCACGCTTTCGAAGACTATCGTCTTCAAAATGGACAAATGTCTTCACCATATGCTTGAAATTGCTACGCAATTTTAGCATTTTGAAAATTGGTACCCAATTTCCAATTTTCGAAATTCGTGAAAATTTCGAAAATCCAGTGAATCGAAGATTCACCCGGATAGATTAGCGCCTAATGATTATTTGTCAAATTTTTCTATTTATATAACGGCGCTAACTATAGTGAGTCATGAGGTTTGAGGATTATAAGGATACTGCGCTTGCGCATGTTCGTGATGCTGTGAGTGAAAAGATGGTGGATGAGAAGATTGTCTTTTTGCTTGATAAGATTAATGCGCTTTCTGATTATTATACTACGTCGTCGTGCTATGGGAGGATTGTTGTTGCTGAATCTACGGCAGATAATAAGAAGAGGGAGTACAGGTTTCTTGGGAAGTGGCACAGGACTGTGAGTTTTTCGGATGTGAAGTGTGCGATTGAGGGCTATAGAAAGAATGTTCTTTTTGTGAGGGGGGATCCGGTTATTCTTCATGTGGGGTGCAGGGATATGGATTCTGCCAGCCGGCTTCTTAAGGTGTGCCAGAGTGCGGGGCTTAAGCGCTCAGGGATGTATCAGATAGAGCCGAGGATTATTGTGGAGATTATCGGGGTGGATGCGATTTTTGCGCCCATTGGCAGGGATGGCAATGTTATGGTTGATGATGAGTATATTGGGTTTTTAGTGGATATCGCTAATGAGAAGTTCGGGAATAATGAGAAGAAGATCATGGATTTTTCGGACAGTGTTTCTAGTTTATGAAGTCTCTTGAGTCTGTGAGGGGAGCGTCTGTGAGTTTGCAGATTGATGAGCATTTTTTGCATACGGTTTGTCTTTCGCCTCTTTTTAGTTCGCATGGGGTGTGGCATTTAGGGCAGATCAGTATCATTTGTTTTTCCTCCTTTTGTTGACTCATCTTTTGAGAGTATGTCTATGATGCATTCTGATGGGTCGAATACTTTTGTGATGCCGTCTGTTGAGGAGATGAATGATTCTATGTCTTTTACATAGTTTCCCCATTTTTTCCTGAGTGTCCGTACGAAGTCTTCGTAGGATTTGAAGTTTTTGTGTGCTGAGATGATTATGTTTGTTTTGCCTCTCATGCCTTCGCCTCTTGAGAGCGACAGGAGTTCGGGCAGGTGCAGGATGTGTTTTTTGGCTTCGTCCTGCTCTTTTTCTATTGAGTAGTCTGACCATTTGAACATTGTTACGACGAGCATGCTGATGCCTACTTTTTTGAAGTCTGCTATGCAGGAGTATTTTTTTATGTAGCCTGTGCGTTCCAGTTTTTGCCTTATTCGTGTGACTGTCGGCTGGGTGGTCTTTATTTTTTGGGCTATGTGCTTGTCGGGCATCCTGCCGTCTTTCAGAAGTTCGAATAGGACTTGCTGTTCTCGTTTTTTTAGTGTGTTTGGCATTGTATCATGTCTCCTGCGTGATGATATTGTTATAGGGTTGTTGTGTTTATATAGTTTTTGTGTGGTTTTTGAAGTTTGTATACGGGATGTTTTGATTATTGATGATTGTATGCGCAATTTATTAGAATGGGGTGTGGATGCCGGTCATGTGATGTGTATATAGCAGAGGTATAATTTGTTTCTTAACTATAGTCAAGGCACTAATAAATTGAGTAGAGTGCCTTGCCATATAGATGAAGGCATGTTGGTGTTTGGTGATGTTTGCTCATTTATTTCATGCCTTCACTATACTTCACGAATTTGCTTATAGTTGATGTTGGGCATTGCGAGGAGATGTTTAATGTATTTAAGTACCGATTTGGTGAGAAATTCGTGCGCACTTTTGATATGGTTGATAAAACAATAACATATTTCAAATTCAAGAAGGATGAAGATGAGGCGCTTGTGCTTGAGAAATTGTTTCCTGAGGAGCGCGAAATTGTGAATATGCTTATCGAGCGGGTTGAAGAGAAGAAGAAAGCATAAGCATCTTTCAGGTGTAGATATTGTTAGGCTGGCAGTGATACGAGTATTATGAGATTTACAGGATTCTGTGAAAATATAGTTGAAGACATAACTATTTTGACTGATGTCTTCACCATATCCTTAAAAATCACATTGTGATTTTGAGGATTTTGAAAATTTGTACCAAATTTCCAATTTTCGAAATTTGAAATGGGTGACCATTTCGAAAATCCAGCGAATCTGCGGATTCGCCCGGATAGATTAACGTCTTTTGATTTTTGGTTAAATTTGTCAATTTAGTAACGTTAACTATAGAGAACTTTGAATAACTCTTCTGGTTTGCAAACCTGTTCTGTTTTCTATTATTTCTTCGCTATTTTGCTCAGTTTCTCCTTATATTAGGCATATACTGGTCCATATTTGCTCAACTTCCTCCAAATTCCTCACATTT
>DAOWAN010000177.1 GCA_030634545.1 Candidatus Nanohalarchaeota archaeon | reverse complement strand
GAATTCCATTAATTTTGTCATATCTTATACCAAATAATCCTGTGTAATTATTTGCTTGACCATAATTATTGTTTCCCCAACAGTCAATGTTTCCGTTTTCTTTCAGGGCGCAGGTATGGTGTACTCCTGCTGCGATCCCTATTGCATCTTCTGAGGTGTAATTATTTGCCTGACCATAATAATTGTATCCCCAGCAGTCAATGTTTCCGTTTTCTTTCAGGGCGCAGGTATGGTACTCTCCTGCTGCGATCCCTATTGCATCTTCTGAGGTGTAATCATTTGCCTGACCATCCTCATTGAGTCCCCAGCAGTCAATGTTTCCATTTTCTTTCAGGGCGCAGGTATGAAACACTCCTGTTGCGACTCCTATTGCATCTTCTGAGGTGTAATTATTTGCCTGACCCTCCTCATTGCATCCCCAGCAGTCAATATTTCCGTTTTCTTTTAGGGCGCAGGTATGGAAAAATCCTCCTATAGAACTTACTCCGCCTATAGGACTATCGAATTTCAAATCAAAAAGCTCAAAAGTATCTGTTCCATTGCTCATAGAACTCGCCCCTGAATTCCCGTAATAAATATAAATAGTTGTGTTTGCATTATTCTGCATAAATGGAACTTCCACCCAAAAGGTTGAATTAAAACCAGTTATGTTGCATTCTTCTATCCAAAAATCTATTTCATTATTTGTTGAGTTTACAAATCTTATGTCTTTGCAGGTTGTGTTTAGTTTTCCTGCGTTGTATTCGTCTGTTAAATTAATTTGAATTTTTACCTGATAGTTTGTTAGGTTTCCTGCTGTGTTTGAGAGGTTTATTTCCTGCCTGTAGGACCAAGTGGGGTTCCACCATTCTATTGGGTCGCTCCATGTGATGATTTTTGTTGAGGTTAATCCTCTTTTATTTGTTGCTGTGATTGTTGTATTGTAATCTTTTATTTGGGTGTCGTGGACTAACCATGTGTTTTGCCATGTTCCTTTATAGATATTTCCATGGATCTGATTTAAATCAATTATATCTGTGCCTTTCTCGTGGGGCATTCTTGCGGTTACTGTTTGTATGCCTGCGTTGTCTGTTACTTGGGCAGTAATTGTCATTGTGTCGCCGGGCACAACTTTCAGTGGCGAAACATAAGCATTGGTGATGTTGGGCGCATTGGTTTGAAAGTTGGAAAAATAAACATGGTCAGGAGAAAACATGAACAAATCATTAAAAGATAAAGCAGAAACACTTGCACAGCATAAGATTAGAGCAAGCATCACTAGCGCAAATACACCAAATACCCCTTTTACTCCTGCTTTTGACATTACATAACCCATCTACAAACAATTAACATAAAAATCAACACAACGAACGGCTTATTGTTTTAAACACCTCTGAGATATATAAATTTATCGCAAATCACCTCACCACCAATAAGTATGATTCACCAAACGATGCGATTCCGCCCAATCCCCATCCGGGACGACAACCCGGAACACAACGCAACATACTCAACACTTTCGCGCCGTACCCTCATCACCTTCAAGCAGCTTCCCCACACCTTTAACATGCCCTGCCCCCATGACAGCCACAACATCCTCAAACTCATCCCCCAGTTTTTGCAGATTGCGCGCCATGACATGATTCCTCTCAACAACAAGAACCTCATAGACCACAGGAAAATGCTTTCGAAGCTCACCCATAGCATACTCAATAAATTCATCATCCGGCACCTTATTAAGATCAATCTCTTTTGACATCACAAGCCCCCTGACAGGAATCCCCAGGATTCCCACACCCATATACAAAAGAAGCTTCAACTGCCCAAAAACCCCAAGTTTCGCCATAAGCTTAGAAAGAGTAATATTCATATCCTGATCAATAAAAGCAACATGTGCACCCACTTCCGATGCGCACTCACATGCCGCAAGCATCTCCTCCCCCGGCAAAATATTGGTCTCCTTTGACAACTGCTCCTGCACATAGCGAAGAACCAGAATTGACGTCTAAAAAGTCAGAATTTGGGTATGAGGTCAGATATTTGGGCTGAGTAGTTACAATATACCAAACAAATTTAAAAGGCAATCAATAAAAACACACTATGACTGATGATATTCTTTTGCCAAAAAAAATTGAAAAGATGAGAACGGTTTTTTTTGTATTAGGATTCTTCATATTTATGGGCTTAGATTCAAACAAAATAACAGAAATGCGATGGGCAGCTGGAATTTTTTTGGGATTTTTAATTATCTTTATAGTTACAATAATTATAAAAGATGTAATTTCAAAAATAGATAAATTTAGCAAAAATATTCTGAAAAAGTATGATGAAGAAATTAGTGAAAGTATATTAAAAGAGCAAAAGGAAAAAAATTTCAAAAATAAAATTCAAATAATTAATGAAAGGGAAATATTATATGAACAAGCAAACCAAACAAGTAGTGGGGAATTATATATCTCTCTAAAAAATGGATTTTTCGCTTTGATTTTATCGATAGCACTTTCATTATTTCCCACCTTTAAAATTCTAACGATTGAACATTTTCAAATAATATATTTCTTATTAATATTCGGAGTATATTATTCTTGTAAAATAATATTCATTTTATTAGAAATCCTATAAGATGTGAGCATTTTGTGGTAGTTTTCAAATGCTATTTATTCACAAAAACAGATTC
>DAOWAN010000099.1 GCA_030634545.1 Candidatus Nanohalarchaeota archaeon | reverse complement strand
TTGTCTTCACCCACATGCGCACTCACATCATCCACAATCTCCTGCGGAATCTCAACACAAACCTTCGCCATCACATCACCCATACATGCATCCAAATTAACAATTAACCACAATATTCAAAAACAAAATATTCTCCCAGCCATACCCCAATAATACCTCGATAATATTAAAAGCCTTTCGAAGAGAGAACAAAGCAAACGAATAGCACAAAACTCCCATAAAAATAGTATAAACCCCTAAATTGCTTTGTTGCATTACGTCCAAGGTAAATATTTAAGTTTTAGAATATTGCTGAATTGTATGCTAAAAATATTACAAACTATAATAATCATCATTTTAACCTTGGTATTCTCTGCTAATTTGATTAGTGCTAACACAATTGAACCAGCATACCAGATTGTGGGGAATACAGAGAAATTTGAATATGACGCTGGAGAAAATATTACACTTAATGTAATAATAGATGGTATGGGAAATATCCAAAAATCATATGTTTATTTTTATGCGCCCCCATTCATCATGGAGAAAAATACACTAGAAATTTTTATAATTGGTACTTTTTGTAAAACAGCAGAAGAATTATCAGAAGAATTATCAGAAGAAAAATCAGAAGAAAAGATAGAAGTTTATAATAAAGCACTCAAGACACTTGGGATAGAACACCCATATACTGATTCTTGTTGTTTTCCTTTAGAACCAAAGCGATTAACATTAGACGAAAATAGTTTTACTGCAGAATTACATAGAGATATTTTTGAACCTGATTGCCCAACAGATAAAACATTAGCAAATAAATTCATGCAGATAGAAGACAAAGAACATCCTCCACTAAAATTTATTTTCAGAATACCCACAGATGCTCCTGCAGGCGAACATCAATTGTATTTATCTTTCGCTTACAAGTCTGAAAATAAAAGTTATTTAAGTCACCAAATCATAAAAATTAAAATAAGAACATGGTATGAAAAAAAAATATGGCAATATCTCCTTCAGACCGGCGCTGTTCTAGCTACAATTGTTGCATTTTTAACTTTAATAGACATATTGCCAAAACATGCAAAAAACACAATGCACCTGCTAAAAAGATACAAAAAGAAAATAATCAATATACGACGCTTAATTTCCAGTTCTTTACGCTTTAGAAAACCAGACAAATAGAGCATCAGACACATCCTTCATTATTATTGGACTTCTACCCTGATACATAGAAACCAGTTAATCCGAAGTTATTATGTAGTCAATAAAATAGGTAGAAACATCAGACCACCACACTACTTATCCACCTCAAAAACCCCTTCTGGCACATAATTAGGCTTAATCTCCTCGTAAAAACTCATACAATCATATATACGCACAACATCAGAAAACTTATTCTTAAAATCTATTATAAACTTACGAAGCTGGTTAACATCCTTCACAAAAAGCCCAATCTCCAGATCCCAGTGACCAAGCGGAAAATAATAGAAATTAACATTAGGATGATACCTGATATGATTCAGGAACTTCCTTGACCTCAAAGGAAGAGTATCCTTGAATGTAAACTGAATATTATACACCTGAAGACCAAGAAAATCCTTATTCACCTGTATAGTAAACCTTCGGATAACCCCCTCCTTCTGAAGCTTCTGCAAGCGATACTTAATTGCATTCGCACTAAGATTAAGCTTCTCAGAAAGAGCAATATAACTTATGCGCGCATCATTTGAAAGAACAGAAAGCAGTTTCATATCAACCGCATCCATCTTACCATCCTCAACACTGCCCTTCTTCTCTTCTGGCTCATCACCAAAGTATTTCGAATAATAATGCCTATACTCAAGCTGCGTCGCAATCCTATAGTCACTTATCTTTGAACTGTATTGACTCTGAAGACCCCTTATGACCCCGTCAACCTGCTTAATATCCTTTGCAATAACATCAAATATGACATTCCACTTTCCTGTCTGCGTCGTAGTCCAGGAAACAAAAGGATTTGAAACAACGCTTTTAAGCACCTCTACTTCCTCTACTTCATCAACATTCTGCAGTTCAAGATACACAAGATAACGCGTACACCCAAGAAGCCCTATATCAATATCCGCCACAAAACAGGTTATGACTCCCTTATCGACAAGCTGCTTTATCCGGTAATCCACAACCTCGCGCGAAACTCCGACACTCTTTGCAAGCCTGACAGAAGGCAGCCTGCAATTCTTAGACAACTCATAGAGGATTCTCCTGTTCTTCGCATCAAGTTTGACTTCTGTTTTCATGATTTTACATATACGCCAGATAATTTAAATATTTTGCGTTTATGTTGAGATTCCAACCAGAAGATATTTATGTTACCGAACAGTAAATAATTCCTGAGTATTGTCAACGAGAACAAATAGAACAGCACAAATAGGAGCGGATATGAAATGCCAAGAAAATCTACTATGCGAATGGGACCAAGTAAAAGCGATAAGGAATATGGATTGAATCCGAAATATCATGACTTCACTAGAGAACGAAGACGTTTAACAACCCCAATTAACGAGAGAATTACAGGCATAGATGCACCATTCGAACAAATAGATATTCCAAATGCGACAAGCTTCTTTGAAGCAAATGGTGTAGTTCCAGAAAGCATAATACAACTAGGACCATTTGAACACCTGACACTGATTGCAGAACTTAATCAAGATTATCATGTTTCTGGAGATAGAGCGACCTGGGATACAAATACACCGCAGGGAGCCAGATTATTCGACATAGAAAGAAACGCATATTTGATTCTTGCAGACCCGCAAATGGGGAGTATGAACTGCCTGCCGACCAATACAACAACAAGTCCGCAACTAATAACAGCAGAGAAAACGACAAACACAGATCTAAAAGACACTAATGCATCAGATATAGTAGACAAAAGCGCAGACATCATACTCAGACCAGATGCAACACGCACAGAAAAATTCAACTACTACAACCGTACAATTGAGGACCATGTCAACGGAATTTCAGGGACTCAATTTCCGCTCCCAATAGCAGACAGGACAAAAAAACATCTGCGTATTTCAGAAAAGCAAGCATACAACAAGCTAGTTCTAAGCATGTGCTTTTTAGATGATATTGACCAAAACAGGATATTAATAAGAGATGCTATCAGTGGTAAACTCAAATATCCTGCACTGGAATGGATGGATCCTAAGGAACATAGGAACAAATTCCATGCATATGCATCACCTATAAACCCGTTCTTTGACAAAATACGAATAGAAGAATACGCCCTTGCATATGATGGATTTACAGAAGACCTGAATGTATTGAGAAAAAAACTACCGGACTGGCGCAGAATACCTGAAGATATCAAAAAATGCCTGCATAATGATTGTAATCCTGACGAAGATACTCTAAACAACTTAAGAAACGCTATACTTGATAATAAATTATCAAAAATAGACTACGATTATAGGAATGATGTTCCTACAAGGAGGGCATACGGAGAGACTATCCGGGGTACAATCGGTCTCCCAAAAGAGATTATCATGGAACTGTATTTAAATGATCCAAACAGCCGTCCAGAAGAAGATGACGTAGCTCAAATCTTGGATCATGTCCACAAAGAATACAACAGAATACATCCTTATCTCGGAGACAAAGACAATTCAAAAGAACTCATAACCTATCTGGCAAAGGTACGGGATGGTATGAGTGATACAAAAGACCCTTTTTTAAGAGAATTAATCTATTCATAAAGAGAATTAAAAAGACAGAATTTGATAATTATCCGCACTCAACCGCGGAAAATACGATATACCATATAGTTTTAGAATCTCTTGATATTGAAAATAGTGACTATATGTTTGATTCCTCGAATCTGGTAAATGCCGTTATACAAGCCAAAAAAATCCCATCAATAATAAGTGATCCTAAAAAGGACCAACAAAAATCCCCTCTCACTTACACTTCACCTTAGCAGTATACCCCAAAACACAAGACGCAGCAATAAACCCCTGGTACATAGCAGGCATAATAAGCTTCTGCTTCTCCCTCGTAACATCCCCTGCAACAAAGATCCCCGGAACAGTAGTCTCAAGCGTCTCTTCATCATAATCAATATTCAAATCACCACCAACCTTAAGACCGATATCCAAAAGAAACTTAGTATCCCGAACAGTACCCGCAAGCACAAAAACATCATCAACCAAAACCTCATCCAAAGAACCACCTGCCCCCCTCAAAACAGCTTTCTTACCCTTGAACTCCGCCACATTACTAGAAAACCTGACATCAACAGAACTCTTAGAAAGCTGCTCAAGATTAAGCTCCTTCACCCGGAAAAACTCATCCTTCCGATACGACAGCACAACCTTAGCCCCAAAAGAACAAAGACTAACCGCAGCCTCAATCGCCACATCCCCGCCGCCGACAACCAAAACACTCCTGCCCCTATACTTCTTCAAATTATCAGGCGCATAATGAACATTCTCCCCATCCTCACCCGCCACCCCAAGCTTGCGCGCAACACCCTGAATGCCGACCGCAACCAAGACCGCCAACGATCTGAAAACACCCTTCTCCGTACCAACCTCTAAATATTTGCCCATCCTCTTCACAGAAACAACCCTCTCACCCAAACGCACATCAACCTGCGACCTCACAAGATCCCTCCTGTAAAACTCAACCAACTCATCAGGCGACCCCTGGAAAAACCCTGCAACCCCAAACATCTTCTTGCCTTCATGATAATCAGCAATCGTATTAGCAACAACCCCCTGCTCAAGAACAAGCGCATGCAGACGAAGCTCCCTGCACCGGACCGCACATGAAACACCCGCAGGTCCAGCACCGATAATAATAACATCAAATGCCTTCATAGACCCTTTTATTCCACAGCATAGCTTATTAAACTAACCCCCAAACCGCACCCAACATCGACATTCGTACGACTCAGCCAAACACAATATAGCCCAAAAAACCAAAACCAAACCCCAAACAGCAAATCCATATTAACTAAAAAATGTTGATTTATCTAAGGCTAACTGTTTCTATAATTTGTTTCACTAAATTGTAATAATCTTCCATTGAATCAGATTCAAATGTTGCAATCACAGTCAAGAGCTTTCCGTTTTTGTGGGCTAATTTCTTAATTTCTGTAAATTTTTCATTATTATTCAAATAAGAATATTCATAATAATAAATTTCTTCTTTTGACTCCTTATTAATCAAATTGAATTCCTCGTATTCACCAATAGATTCTTCCACAATTTGAGAGTATTCATCTAAAGTTATCCCAGATAAAGATAAATCATTAACAGAAAACAATATTCGAATTGTTCTTGTCTCACCTGTTGGATAAAGTATCATAAAAGGCTTATTTTCTGAAATTCCTTGAGGTATAACTGTTTTATCTTCCGCCAATTGAGGTATAGAAACAAACTCTCTTGCCCAAATATTGGGATGCTGTACCGTAAAATCTACTGCTTGTGCAGTTCTTAACAAGACCGGATCCTTGCCCACATTTACAACGTCTGGCTGTGCGCCAATATACCATAATGTCACGATTAAAGCTAAGACCCCTAGCGAAATAGCTATTATCGTCTTTGTATTCATACATTAATTTACGTATTATATATTAAAAATGTTTATGTTTTCTAGAAAACTCACACACTATTTTTTTGGGCATACAATTTTCGTTTATTATTTTCAGCAATTTCGTTTAATCTGTAATGTCTTATGCGACAATTTATTTACAGTACAAATTAACAGTTATATAAATTGTTCTTTATTATTCCAAAATTATCAGACACCCCCTCAATAGTTATATCATAGTTATACTCTTCGACAAATAATCAGGATTTACTGGATATAAATCCATTTTTATTACAACCAATCGACTAACTTTCTTCCAGTGTAAAAATAGAATATAATAATGGGATTTTATACCCCTCAGCCAATAACTAAATCAGCAACAGGATTTTAAACACTGCCCTAAACACTCCCTGCCTTACCATCGCCTTTATCAGACAAATAAACAGAAATAGCCTCAGCCGCCTTCCTCCCCTCACCCAATGCCTGAATAACCGTCGACCCGCCGCTGATAGCATCACCGGCGGCAAAAACCCCGTCAATATTAGTCGCCATATTATCATCAACAACAATCATACCCTTCTCCGTAGTCTCAAGCTCAGGTGTCCTGCTCAGAAACAGCCTATTTGGTCTTGTACCAAGAGCAACCACAACAGTATCAAAATCCATCGTAAACTCACTGCCATCAACAGGCACAGGTCTGGGACGCCCGCTCTTATCAGGCTCCCCCAGTTTCATCTTTATAAGCTCAATACCCTTGACCCAACCATCCTCGCCAAGTATCCTTTTCGGGGCAACCAGTTCCACAAAATCAATTCCTTCCTCCATCGCGTGGCGCATCTCCTCTTCTCTCGCCGGCGCCTCCTTATTCGTCCTCCTGTAAAGAACATGAACCTCAGCCCCAAGCCTAAGCGCGCTTCTCGCAGAATCCATCGCAACATTTCCGGCCCCGATAACCCCCACCTTGCCATTCACTCTTATAGGCGTATCATATTCCGGGAACTTATAAGCCTTCATCAGATTCACCCTGATAAGAAACTCATTAGCAGAATACACACCATTCAGCTTCTCACCATCAATGCCCAAAAAAAGAGGCGCACCAGCACCGGTTCCAATAAAGATAGCATCATATTCATCACGCAGCTCCTCAAAAGACACGTTCTGCCCTATAATCCTGTTCAACCTGATCTCAACACCAATATCAGAAAGATAAGACAACTCCTCATCCACAATATCCCTCGGCAGCCTGAACTCAGGAATACCATACTGAAGCACCCCTCCAGCCTTATGCAGCGCCTCATACATCACTACCTGATACCCCTTCTTTCTCAAATCAACAGCACAACTAATACCGGTAGGTCCGCTCCCTATCACAGCAACTTTTTGGGATTTCTCCTCAATATCAAACTCTTCCCGAACATTATTCTTCCTTGCCCAGTCAGCCACAAAAGACTCCAACTGACCTATATTTGACGCATCGCCAATCTTTCCAAGAGTGCATGCCCCCTCGCACTGGATTTCCTGCGGGCACACCCTTCCTGCAATCGCAGGTATTGGATTATCCTTTTTAACAGTCAAAAAAGCCCCCTTAAAATCCCCCTCTGCCACCTGCTTCAAAAACGTCTTTATATCAACATTAACAGGACAATCCTTGATACATAGAGCATTACCACACTGGATGCATCGCCCTGCCTCCAAAATCGCCTGCTCTTCAGTATATCCCAAAGGAACCTCATCAAATGTCTTAACCCTGTCCTTAACAGGCAACTCAGACATAGCAACCCTTCTCTTCTTATTCGTGTCCATGACATACACCTCTGCAATTATAATCATCCATCGATGCTGACTCCTCTTCCTTAAACGTACCAAGCCTCGCAGCCACTTCCAGAAAATTCACCTTATGACCATCAAACATCGGCCCGTCTATGCAAGTCAGTTTCATCTCACCATCTATAAAAACACGGCATGATCCACACATGCCGGTACCGTCAATCATAATCTG
>DAOWAN010000059.1 GCA_030634545.1 Candidatus Nanohalarchaeota archaeon | reverse complement strand
TCAAATAGTTCTTCCTGAATTAATAGTTCCTGAAAAATATATTGAAGGAACAGGAGTAACCATTGCAGGAGTATGGGCATTGAGAAGAGCACTCGATGAAAACGGTCATGAAAATAACGGAATTACAGTTTCATCCGGTTTCAATCAGGAAAAGACAAGTGCATTTCTTACAGCAGATAAAGTTTACAAAGAAATGTATAGAAAACCATTGTTTGACACCATAGGTACAGGCAGCATCCTGCCTGGCATAACAATGGCAACATCAGATATTGTGGCTTATTTCAATGAAACAGAACAAAAATGGATTAATCACGCAAAAGTCGGACGTAGAGAGATACCTAGTGAAAGGCTGGCAATCAAATTCTGAAATAAAAGCACAATATTCAATATTTTAAACCAACAGAAACATCACTCTTTCTTCATGATGCCGCGCGCAGCAATAATCCCTGTTGCAGCAGAAGCCACAATCCCCCGTGAAACACCTGCGCCGTCGCCTGCAACAAAAAGATTAGGATGATTTGTCTCCATATCATTCGTAACATCAAACCTCATAGAATAAAACTTAATCTCCGGCGCATAAAGAAGCGTTCCATCCTCTGCCACACCAGGCACTACCTTATCCAGTTTCTCAAGCCCCTGTATTATATTCATGACAATCCTGTGCGGCAAAGCCATAGAAATATCTCCAGGTGTAACAGCTTTTAGCGTTGGTGTAACATAGCTCTTATTCAGCCTATCCCATGTTGACCTCTTGCCGCGCCTAAGGTCGCGCAGTCTCTGTAATATCGGCTTCCCCCCGCCAATCGTCGTTGCAAGTTTCGCAATTGAGATGCCGTATTCCGTAGTATTCTCAACAGGCTCAGTCAACTTGACAGTAGTCAGGAACGCAAAATTCGTATTCTCAGACTTCTTGGACATCATAGAATGCCCATTGACACCAACATAAGTCCCATAATCTTCTCGCGTTACAAAACCTGACGGACATGTACAAAAAGTCCTCACCTTATCATCATACTTATCAGAATAAACATGAAACTTAGGATCCCAATTGATCTTAGTTGCCGGAGCCATCACATGATTTGCAACCTCTACCCTCACACCCACATCAATCGGTGCATGACTTGACTTAACATGAAGCCTATCTGCCTGTTTTTCAAGCCATTCAGCTCCGCTCCTGCCCGCACAGACCATGAGATACTTTGAAGTATGAGTACTGACTCCGCTCTTATTCCTCACAGCAACACTGAAACAATCCTCATTTGCGATTTTCGTGACCTCTGTATTCAAAAGAAAACTGACATTGCCCTTTGACTCAATCTTCTTCTTGATTTTTGTAATCAGTGCAGGCAACTTATCAGATCCAACATGCCTCTGCTTCACAGGAATATAACGGATGCCGATTCGCGAGCATCTCGCAAGAAGCTCCCCTGTACCCTTGACACCGCTCAGTTCATTATGAGCCCCATACTTAACAAAAACACTATCAATATAATTGATGATTTCCATAGCAGTCTTATGCGACACAAATTCAGTTAAATCACCGCCAACCTTATAATCCAGATTCAACTTGCCATCAGAAAGTCCGCCTGCTCCCCCGACTCCGGACATGATATTGCACGGCTTACACTTAAGGCAACGCCCTACAGAATTAAGCGGACACTTGCGATCCATTGCATCATGTCCCTTATCAATCACAAGGACTTTCATCTTTGACTTTAAAGATAACTCTAGAGAACAAAAAAGACCCGCAGGTCCTGCCCCGACAATAATCACATCATAATGCTGCATCAAAACAACCATAAACTTATAATCAGATAAAACCAAGTTCCAGAATAATTATACGACATCATCTATATAAATGTACTTACGGTATTTCGTAAAATATAGTAAAAGTCATAATTATTTCATGGCATTACATGCCATGCTTTCGAAGACTATCGTCTTCAAAATGGACTATATGACTTTTCCATATCATTAAAAATCGTTATACGATTTTTATGATCCAGCAAACTTCGTTTGTCTGGATAGTTAAGGTCTATTGGTTTTTGGTTCAGTTTGTCCATATAGTAACGACCTGAACTATACTTTCATTATATAATATCAACCAAATTCACGAAAATCAATACCTAATTCACCCATATTCCTCCCCGAAAGATAAAAACCGACATTCGTCGCGCCCGCATCTTTCGCAGCCCAAAGTGCATCACTTACCTCATCCACAGAAACATCCTCACCAGCATCCCAGTCAACAACCTGTACCTTGATAATCGTCTCCTTACCGACCCTCTCACGCGCAAGCGCTGATTGAGCTACATCCCCCACCCACTCAGGTTCTTCATTTGAAAGCACATGATATGCCATAATCACCATATAATCTGAATTCAGGGAAAGCGCATCATAATCCTGCCCAAAACTCGAAAGGCACCACGATTTACCCAGCGCACAGTCCGCATAGACATTAACAGCAACTACCACTTCAGAATCAACTGCTTTGACAGCATCATTGACTTCCTTGACAATCAGCGTCAGCCACTCAGACTTCCACTTGTGAAACGCGTCCCTTTGGACATCCTTCACAGTCAATACACGACCATTATACCCAAAATACTCCTTTCTGGTAAACTCATCAAAAACCTCATAACTATCCCAATATAGATCATCCTGAAGCAAAAATCCATCAATATCATAATCCCTAGTGATTTCTGTAAAAACATCAGCAATATATGCGCGATGCTCATCAGAACACGGACTGACCCTTTTATACCATCCTGTATTTGTGATAATCTTTCCATTATGATTCCTTTTCAGCCTCAAATCAGGATTCTTATCATAGACCCATGGCATATCAAGAGTAGTCATCCACGCAAATACAGATATATTGTTTTCATGTGCAACTGAAATAAACTCGCGAAGAATATCCTTTCTGACTGGCGCAATGTCAGAATCCCAATAAACTCCTACAATATCCTCATCAGAAAACACCTGTAAAGCAACAGTATTGACACCACCTGCCACCAGATCTGAAACCACCGCATCCGCTCCTCTTTTGACAACAGTCTTTGCATCAACCTGCACAAAATAAACACCTTTAGAATTAAAATCAGTGCCATATTCATTGTCTGAAATCTGCGCAGGCAATGCAGATTTTACATTTGTACTTAATGAATCATCTTCTATAGAATCATCATCATTCAGACCAGATAGAGATTGCCCGTTATACGCAAGAAAAATACACACAACAGCTGCAAAAACCAATCCCGAAATGAAACGCATGTTCATTGTAAATCCTCCCTGGAAATATCCTTCATAAGCATAATCCTTGCTCTTTCGTCCTCCTCTTCAGCCTTTGCCCAATCAATAACATCAATAAGCACCTGAACCTTTGCAGGATCCATATTGCCAGAGTCATCTCTAAACATATGATGATGAAATACAATCACGCAAATATCATACTCATCAAACGCATGATTGCACGAACTAATAATCTCATCATAAGTATTATCGCGTTTCTCATCCCAGTTATAAAAATACATCATAACCGGAAGATACAATAGCCCGTCAACTTCCTTAAATGCTTTATCCTCTTTAATGTCTGTCTGGCATGCAGATATAATATGCAATGAATCCGTATCCTTTAAAGCAATTCGCGTATTTTCATTATAGACACCATAAGGAGGAATAAATGTAACAGGTGTGATGCCCGTAATATCTTCTATACTTTTTATACCCGCAGAGATTTTACTTACAGCACTATCTGGAGAGCCATCTAATTGTATATCCTCAAATTCGTGGTAACTATGATCATATCCATGCAGTGCAAATTCTATTGAGTCATCATCTTTGATACTTTTCAGATACTCGTATAAGACAGCATCATCAGATAATTTTTTACCATATAGATTTGCAGGAACAACACCTAAAACATGTGAAACATTTCTGCTTCTGAATAAGTCCGTAATATAGATTGCACTATCAACAGACCAGCCAGGTCCGAGATCATCATCTCTAAACACGATAATCTTTTGTTGTTTTGTATCTCCCAAGAGATTAAATTCGTGAATATCAATAGAACCTAAGCTACCATTACTGCCCATAATCAAAAAAATGCATACTAAGACCAGTACGCCAAATGTTATCTTATTCATTATAAGTCATCAATCCCAATGTCCTTCAGAAGCACTATCTTAGCGCTGCCATCCGCCTCCTTACTCTTCGCCCAATCTGCCACATCTGTAAGCACTTTCACTTTTGCTGGATCCATATTCCCATTAGCATCCTTAAACATATGATGATGCAGCATAATCACACATACATTATGGTTCTCCATCGCATTCTCGCACGGAACAATAATCTCCTCTGCTGCATTTACGCGGTTTTCCCACCAGTTATAAAACTCAGCAGCTACAGGCAGATGCAGGATTCCATACTCATCTATCTCAAATTCCCTGCCGCGGACAAAATCATCATATCCGGATGATATCGTACTGATATTATGCATCTCTAATGCGCGTAAAGTATTATCATTATACTCGTGGTACGGAGGTACAAACGTAGTAGGTATGATGCCAAGGACATTTTGCAATATATCAAGACCAGTACCTATCTTAAACCTTGCATCAAGATACGGCATATCCCTGAACTCATATTCACTATGGTCATATCCATGAAGCGCAATCTCAATTGATGCATCATCTTTAATAATATTTAAGTAATCAGCAAGAACTGGATCATCATCCAGAGTATAGCCTACATTTGTCGGAACAACAGATAATACCTGAGCAACTCCCTTATCTCTCAGCGTCTCAGTGATACTGATTGCACTGGACACAGACCAGAACGCAGCAAAATCATCACTTCGAAATACAATATACTTCTCACCTGATTCAGGTGGATCTATTGCATTATGCTTATTCATAGTCTTAAGCTCCACACCCAGATCCTCTTTATCCTTGACCCAATCCAGAACCTCGCCAAGCAATGCAATCTTTTCCTGATCAATATTATCATTGCCATCCACAAAAGTATGATGATACAATATAATCACGCATGTCCCAAACGCATCCAGAGCATCCTCACATGATTCCTCTATTTCACTGGCACTATAAAATGTATTTGTATTCCAATCATAAAAATCCGTTGTCGCAGGTACATTCCAAAGTCCAGGAGGATACTCACTAAACCCATGTCCCATATCAATCGCATTCCATCCTGCGGAAAAAGATGCCATGCCCTGATTTTTAGCAGCATGAAGAGTACTTTCATCATATTCATAATAAGGTGGCATAAAAGTAACAGGTTCCACATATACACTATCTGCAATCATCTGTTTAGCATCAGCAATCTTTTCTTCTGCCTCAGATTGGCTTATCCCGGCAAATTCATTATATTCATGAGTCAACCCGCTAATCCCTATCTCTATTTTTGAGTCCCTGCTGATGCTTCTCAAATAACTGACCAGTTTCGTGTCATCATTGAGCGATATGGTACCACCGTCAGTTAGAGGTATTATCCCAAGAGTCTGCGAAACACCTTTCTCTTTGATAAAATCAGTAATGTATATGACATTATCAACAGACCACCACGGTCCGATATCATCATTCCTTATAATTATGGTCTTGCCTATGGCGCAATCCTCTGGACAACTACTGAGTGTCTCATCTTCCTCACATATGCCATTGCCGCACATATTAGAATTATAACAGTCATCATCCTCTTCATCAATATTGCCGTCACAGTCATTATCAATTCCATCGAAACAATTTATTTCATAATCCAGAACATCCATCCATATGCCTTCATTGCATAATTTAACAGGTCCGTTGACACACGCATACTCTGCAAAACATTTTCCATTTCCTGCGCATTCATTCGCATTGCAGCAGATAGGATTAGCAGACCATAAATCCGGTTTGCAATCTAAATCATCAACGCACTCGCCTGCATTACACATATCCTCATAACCCGCATCAAGTATAGGTACCACAGATCCTCCCGACGACAAATTGCCATATCCAGTCTGATTCGGAGCTGAAGCATCGCCACTTGCATTGCCTTCATCTCCATATACCTCACCGGTCTCACTAAAAGACTCGGCAGTCTCATCATCATCTGTTCCGGCAGACTCATCCGTAACTTCAGTACCCACATCAGGACCTGCTGCATCACCTTCACTCAAATCCCAAAAGTCACCGTCAAGACCCACCGGCTCAGTATCTCCAGTTTCTGAATGTTCTTCATCATTCCCATCAGAATCATCATCCAGACCAGCACTCACAACTTCGCCGCCAGAGTCTTCCTGACCTGGATCTGCATAAACGGGCATAAGACAACACAAACAAACAAGTAAGACTATAGCCAAGACACAACATAATTGTGTGCGGTGCCTTGTCATATACATCAAGGTAAATTGTTTTTTTGTTGAAATTGGTTCATTTATTCCGTGCCTTGAGTATAGAAAAAACCTAAATTCATTACTTAATCTAAAATACATTCCAAACCCTCCTACAATGTTTCAATCCCATAAAAACCAACAACATACACACTTATCTGGACAAACAAATTCACTCTGTATGGACTGTGCGAAACCAGTAAAACGACATCATTAATCAACACAGGGCACAATCTCTTTTGAGATTCAATGATATAATCATCAATCTTTTTAGATTCGCAAACATATTTAACCAACTTTCTTACACAACCAAATTGTTGGTTGTGTTCACAAATATGAATAATTTAATAGAATGATATATTGTTGTCCGTGACCACCACCCCAATATCGTTCGTTGATTAGACCTGCATCATTAAAAGAAAGAATATCTCCTGTTCCACCATGGTAATGATTTGGATTTACCATAGGAATAGGATATCCGTAAGACCAGTAGTATGAACTACAATTGAGATATACATATTCAAATGCATCATTCAAAAAATTCAATGGTGTAAATTCTTCTATAAACTCCTCTTCTGTTAATTCAAGCTCTTCTACTGAATTCTGAGTTTCTATTACTGTTTTTTTCTTAATTTGATTTCCTTCTTTACTTACAGTTATATCAATTATACATCCTACTGAAGTAGCAGGAGATTTACAATAAGAAATTGTAAAATCTTTATCTAAAAGAATCCTTACTTTCTCTTCAACAGAACAAATATCTTTCTGTATCTTATTTCGATTTGATTGATTTGCAATCAGTTTTACAATGGAGCTGTTATCATTCAGGTCATTTATACATTCAGGTAATTGGTCGTCCCAGTTAATTTCTTCACATGTAGGGTTTTCATCTACAACTTCCACTCCAAGCACATTTAGTTCTGCCATGGACGTCCAGGCTCCGTCATTGACTTCAGACAGAGCAACTAAGCGAATATATCTGCCTGTCTTTTTCGTAAACAGGACCTCTTTCTCAGTCCCGGTATTATCAAATACACCATTAGCAACAGGTGTACCCCAGTCGATTCCATTGCTGCTTACATAGAATTCATAGCCCTTTATACGACCGTTTTCATAACCGCCGTCAATCATCGGTCTTGGCATGTATCTAAATCCACTGATATCATAGTCTTTACCTAAGTTTATCTGGATTTCATGCGGGTGTTCTGGATCTGTCTCACGCCACTCTGTGTGCCAGATGGTTGACTCGTCTCCGTCGAAAGCATTTGTCGCAGGTCTGGGGTCTACATTGATCTCTTCACTGTCTACATATAGCAGTTCCCAGTCGGTTTGAGGAATTACTGTCACAACACCACCACTAATATCCTTCATGCGCACAATCTTCACATCGCCCATATCTTCCTTATTCTTCGCCCAGTCAGCTACATCACGAAGCACATCTACTTTTGCAGAATCCATATCTCCGCTGTCATCCTTGAACATATGATGATGCAGCATGATAATACACACATCATAATTATTTAATGCATATTGACATGAACTCTCAATATCCTGTGCAGTATTAGCACGTCCCTCACCCCAATTATAAAATTCTACAATCGCAGGAAGATGCATAATACCATATTCATCTCTCGTGAATGCCAGACCATTAACATAATCCCCATAGCCGGATGAAATAATATTCATATTATTCGCTTCTAATGCAGACAAAGTATTCTCATTGTACTCATGATACGGAGGCACAAAAGTAACCACATTATCGCCGACAACACCTTCAAGTATACTAAGACCCAAACCAACCCATGAATCAGCATCAGAATATGATACGTCTCTAAACTCATGATCACTGTGGATATATCCATGCAGCGCAAACTCAATCGACGGATCCACACTTATAGCCCTAAGATAATCACTTATGACCGGATCATCAGACAATTTATTACCATACTGATTTTTAGGCACAACAGACAATACTTGAGGAATATCTTTCTCCCTCAATGTTTCCGTAACACGAATAGCACTCTCAACAGACCAGAAAGGTCCGAAATCATCACTTCTAAACACAATATATTTGTCCTCTGAATCAGGCACATCCTCTGGATCAAGTATATCATCCGGATCAGGTGTGTCTCCAACAACCTCATGCTTTCCGATTGTATCAAGCCCTACACCAGCACTTTCCTTGTCCTTGATCCAGTCAGTTAGCTCATCAAGCAACGCAATCTTCGACGGGTCAATTTTACCTTCTTCATCCACAAACTGATGATGATGCAGCACAATTACACATGTTCCAAACCAGTTCATCGCATTTTCACATGATGCCTCAATCTCCCCTGCACTGTAAAATGAGCCTGTCCCCCAGTTATAGACATCTGTCGTAACCGGAATATTCCACAATCCTGAAGGATAATTTGAAAACCCGTGCCCCATATCAATCGCATTCCATCCCGCGGAAAAATACTCCATTCCCTGACTTCTGGCAGCAAAAAGAGCATTTTTATCATATGCATAATAAGGCGGAATAAAAGTAACTGGTTTCACATGCAAGCTATCGGTAATCATCTGCATGGACTGATCAATCTTCCCCTCAGCATCAGATTGGCTTATACCAAGAAACTCATTATAACTATGCTCAAGCCCATGTACGCCAAACTCAATATCCGGATCATTTCTTATACTTAACAGATAATCCACCAACCGCGAATCCTCTTCCAGATTCACTGTGCCTCCACCGGTAATCGGAACCACACCGAGGGTCTGGGGGATATTCCTGTTTTTCAGATATTCTGTAAGGTAAATTGCACTGTCTAATGACCACCATGGTCCGATATCATCACTCCTGACAATGATATTTCGTTCAGATCTTTGATAACATCTCGGGCAATCAACAAACGCCCAATAAATGCTGTCTTCTGTATCCACAGACAAAGTATATTGCCCTGCCTGCCCGCCAGCTACACTGAACGTCCCGACAACAACCCCTTCGCTGGGCGAAGGTTCAGGCTGCGTATATGTTTTATCATGAATTACACCAAAAGGTCCATCAACAGTCACATGAAGCGGTCTTGTATCAGCACTATTTCCTGGTGTATTAACAGAATATTTATCAAAAAACACATAAGAATAAGTACCGGAAATAAGGTACATATCATTCGATCGCTGATCATCATAAATTACCTGCAAATTGCCAATATCATAAACAGGATTAGAAGAATCCTGCGCAAGATATCCATGGATTAGCCGGGCACCCCATTCTTCATCTCCCTCAATAGAAACTATTGAACCATAAGATGTTCTGACAGAATACACCATCTTATGATGCGGCTCCACAACGTCAGCAACTATTTCTGGAGTGACGCTAACACCATCAACTTCTACAGAAAAGTCAACATTCGCAAATGCGAAAATAAGTACTTCATCTCTATAGACAACAAAAGACGTATATATATCCTGAAATGGATCCCCCTTATATAGATACAAGTCACCATCCCCAGTACATGTGTGAATTGGTACCTGAGTCATACGCAATGTACAATCATTCATGCACCCATCATAATCATTACCATTACCATCATCACATTCTTCACCATCATCTTTGACACCATCACCGCAAAAAGAACCCGACCCATAATAAATACATATATATTCAAGACTCACACTATTAGCATGCTCATCCGGAGGGCATAACGCTGCAGTATGCATCACAATTTCAGTATCTTCCCCCTTAAAGTCAAACACACCAAGATAGTCAATCCTGTCACTGGATGCACATGGATCTGCATCATCCTCTGTCTCCGGTCCGCTCTCACCATTTATAATCAGGTAAAAATCCTCATTAGTCTGACATTGCTCGGGATAACCCCTGTGAACCATGCCTTCAACAACATGTCTCCCTGCACGTGGGATATTAACAACAATAGAATCCTCTATCCGATTACTATTGTGACAACCATCTCCCACAACCCAGGTACTAACATCAATTATTAAATCTGCTCCGGAACAAACTGGTACAGGATCAGACATTATCCCTAGTGACCTTGGTAATTCGCTGCCATCCCCAATCGGATTATCATTTGTTTCTTCATCATCCTGCATCGAATTTTTCTCTTCAGCCGGAGATTCATCTTCTGAATCCGAACCATCACCAGCTTCTTCATCATCATTTGAGTTATCCTCATCATTCTGATTATCTGACTCATCATCGGAACCATCTGCATCTTCTTCATCAGAAGACTGCTCATCTCCACTTTCAGAACTATCGTCTTCATTATCACTTGCATCTTCAGTATTCGAGTTATCCTCATCATTCTGATCATCTGAATCATCACCGGAACCATCAGCACCTTCTTCATAAGAAGACTGCTCATCTCCACTTTCAGAACTATCGTCTTCATTATCACTTGCATCTTCAGTATTCGAGTTATCCTCATCATTCTGATCATCTGACTCATCACCGGAACCATCTGTATCTTCTTCATCAGAAGGCTGCTCATCTCCACTTTCTGAACTATCATCTTCATTTTGATTATCTGACTCATCACCAGCTTCTTCATCGTCATTCAAGTCATCATAATCATTCTGTTCATCTGACTCATCACCGGAACCATCTGTATCTTCTTCATCAGAAGATTCATCTCCAGAATCCGAACCATCGTCACTACTCGTGTCATTGTCATCCGACTGATCATCTTCCTCTCCAGGATTATCATATGTATCATCCCCTTCATCGTCTCCCTCACCAGTAGCACTATCACCTGTCTCGCCCTGTTGGGCATAAACAGGCACAATAGAACACAAATAAGCAGATAAAATAAGCAAAACAAACACGAACTTGTATGTATTCATTGACACGTAAATCACCTTAATAACTCTGAAAACAGGAGTATCCCTCTATGAACTCCTTATCAGTAATTAAATCGTTAATAATATAAATGCCACTTGTTCCAAGAAAAAATCTATGTTGAATGCAAATAAGAAATAAAATAGCAAAATACAGTCCGTGTAGCCACAACAATATGGCAAATCAAGGTTCATCAAAAGTCATGAAATATTGAGGAGATAAGATAATTTCAAACTTATATTACACAATCAAAAATCATTAAAATTTTGGTTCACGGTGAGTATTTTCAAGCTTCCATTCGTAATAATTGCATAGAAGAATGGTACAGGAAATGTACAAACTACACGGAATTTCCGCAGATTTGATTGTCGAGCCATACTTTATAGACAATCAAAAATACTACTTTTCCTTCTTTTTCTTGATTTTCGCAATAACTACACTCTTATTACAATTCTCACACCGCGGTCTATAAGGCTTTTTTGCGAATTCCTCTTTCTTTTCCTGCTCATGCCCACAGAAAGGACATTTCAGTATATAGTTAAACGCCTCTTCACCCTTCATGCGCCACATGATTATCTTGCCTGTAGGTTCGCCTTCCTTATTGTCGAGCGCACGATTCGTAAAATAATTGGTATCACTTATATTCGGAAACTTCATAGTATCACCATAGGTTAATTGTCATCCATCCTTTATATTGATTATTGTGATTGGATATATACTCTAAAAAACAGCAAAAATCACCCGAAATCAGTGTCATTGTATTATCCGCGACCAGAGAGCCTATTGACAACATATAAGAACAGCAACATCCAAAGTATAGTAAAAGTCATAACTATTTAGACAATATGGCTTTTCCATATGCTTAAAATTGCGATGCAATTTTAGCATCCAACAAATCAATGTGATTTGTTCGGATCATTAAAGATCACTTCGTGATTTTTATGATTTTGAAAATTGCTACACAATTTCCAATTTTCGAAATCACTAAAAATCCACATTATTGGGTGGATTTTTGTGATGACAAAAATCGAGTCTCTCGATTTTTAGTCATTCGAAATGGGTGATCATTTC
>DAOWAN010000084.1 GCA_030634545.1 Candidatus Nanohalarchaeota archaeon | reverse complement strand
TTATTTTTGACGATATGATTGAGAACGCAGAAACAGTTGCCTTTGAAAAAATAAGCAGTAACAAGCAGGGATATACGAAAGTATGGACCAAGAAGTTCATGAAGGATGATAACAATGAAAAGTTAGTGGATTGACTATAATTACATTCCGTGTAATATCAGGCACCTGATTACCTAATATGTTGCCTACTTCTTCCATAATTTGTTACCCTGTGAATTTCACAAGTCATTTGTCATCCGGTACCTGCATATTTCGAGTTTATTGCTTGGATGCTTTTGATTCATTGCGCTATATCTTGTATCCATCAGTATTTTTCCAACATATCCATCACTCGTCTTCTCTGGATGTACCATGACGATATAAGGAATTATATCCTCCAGACCTTTCAGACCAGGCTCATTGAATATTTCCAGAAATTCAGGAAAGTCTTTATACTTTTCCTTCGAAAAAACTCTTGAAAAAGCACCCTCAAGTTCTTCACAGGATGGTCGATCTGGAACAATATGGTTTTCACGTTGATGACCATATGATCCAATATAATCATCAGCTGATTTAAGGAACTTTTCTGCCAAAGCATCACTTGTTTTTCCATCTTCAGGCAAAAGTTCAAATGGCGTGACTTCTGCGGTAGATTTGCATATAATCATTTTTGTAAAGTCTGAGTAGCTACCAAAAATTTCAGTTGCTCTAATTTCTAATATCAAAGGCACATCAGACAGTCCAGCCACCTCATTTAGAATATCATATATTTTCGGATTATATTTGTTTTGTTCCCGTAGTTTCGCTGCTTCTAATTTAAGTTCATTGACATTTTCTGTTTTATTCATTTTAATACCTCCAAATATTTTGTTCTTAATTTGATGTGTTCAAATATTGACTAAAGTTTGCTCCTGCTGATTGAAGAGTGTCGGGTTCGAAACCCCATTTAACCAACTTTTTAAACAACTAAAAAATTATTCTAGTTGATAAGTACAGATTTTGATACCCGGAGACTTACCTATATCTGGCGACTCCGTTTTCAGATTTGTCCATATTGCACCCGCATATACGCCATCAACCATTTCTGGATGAGCCATATACGTATGAGAACCTATAGTCTCTGAAAAGCCATATAATTCTTCTTGTAACTGCTTAAAATCATCATATCTTCGACCAGACTGAATGATACGCTTAAGTTCATTGCATGATGATGAGTCCACTCCCTGATTGTTTATCAAGCTATCAAGTCCTTTATCAGCACACAGAATAGTAAATGGCATGGCTTCTGCTGTAGTTTTATATAGAACACGCCCCTGATTGTAAATATTTTCTCCAGCCTTCAACTCTATCAGCAGCGGATGAGTATAATGCGCGGCTAGGGTCTTTAACACGCCATCAGGTATTGAATCATTACTCACTCTAAGATCCTTTGCTAGTTCATCTAAATCCATATTATCACCATATCTAATCACTATCGTCTCCTGTTTGTCAATTTCATTTGTTTCTATAACCAAACTTATTTTATTTTACTTATCAGGATGCTTCTTTTACTTTAAAATCGCAAAATAGTTTAATCCATCTGGATTGGTGCGTTCTTCAAAATCTTTTAACTCATTTATTAACTCATTTATTTTTCTTTTGATTGTTACGCAATATGCAAATTTCTCCGGGCTTGGACCTTCAATAGACTCACATGTTTTCTCCGCTGCTATCTTTACATCAGCCACAAGAACATCTATAGTCTCGTATCCTTCAGTCCTGAAGTATTCGTCAATATCAATTCGACCATAGTTTATCCCCATTATTGGTTCTGAGTTTCCATATTCAGTTCCTAAACGAATTTCTATTTTATCACTCATAATAATACCTCCTAACTAATACATGCGCCAAATCCAATATCCCGGTAGATTTCATTTTATTCCAGTTATGGGTTTAATGCCCCCCGGGAGCTCTGCTCCGGTGGGTTCTTCATTTTAGATACACCGAAATTAAGAAACATTTAAAGTTTCCTCATTTCCATTTATAATTTCTATAACTCCATCAACTAATTCTCCATAAAGTGTATGAATCTCATTATCTGTGACGGACCAATCAGTATGTTTAGTCCCATCAACAAATGTGGAATTACCACTTCTGGATGGACAACTCCAATTATAAAACTTCTCATCAGTTACTAATTTTCTCAATTCTTTGAGTCCTTCAGTTCTATGTTCGGTTGTACTAAATCCGGGTTTATTCTCATACGGAGATACTGAGATATTTAATCTATCGTATTTTTCTTTAACATCCGATGCTGGTAGATGAACGTCAATTCGTCTTCCGTCTGCTAATGTGCGATTATATCTGTAGTGACTTATTTTATTGTCAGAATCTTCATGGATGTACACTGTCTTTTGACCATCTTCGGGTATGGATAACTCATATACTTGAGTTGCTCCCTCCATCAAAGCACTTTTCATTTTATCTATATTATTCATATCTAATCACCCTCATCTTCTTTTTGTTATTTTCATGTGATTCTACAACCCAACAATTATGAGTTGTTATTGACAAGTAGTATTGTGTGAATATATATTTATCTCAATTATTTTTTATCAAAAGTAAAGATTTATATAATATTATAACTATTTGATAGAATATGGTCGAATATACACAGGATTATGACATCCCCTTGAAAATCCTTTCAATAAAAGACAGGAAAATCCTAAAAGAACTTTTCGATAATGGAAGAGTGCCTTTTTCAGTCATTGCAAGGCGCGTGGGGCTCAGCAAGGAAGTTGTAAATTACAGGGTAAAGAAAATAATAGACCAAGGAATACTGATTGGTTTTAACACAGTAATTGATGTCAATAAGTTGGGATGGCAGATTTATTTCGTCAATATCCGCTTAAAAAACATTGATGTTGTTGTTGAAGAAGAGATTATTCAATCTATGACCAAACATCCAAATGTTGCACAAGTCTTGAAATGCATAGGAAATTATGATCTGGTCTTGAAAGTTTTTGTTAAAGATTATGTTGAAGCAAATAAGTTAATGAAAAATATTGAAATAAAATTTAAAACACATATTGGCGAATATGTAATTGATTTTGTTGAACAGGAAATTCTGATACCTGTTCCTTTTTTATATGCGCCGTTTAAAATCAAGGAATATCAAAGCATACCCAAAAAAGATATAACGCAGGTTTCTGTTTTATCAACAGACTTACAGATATTAAATATAATATCAAAGAATTCAAGAATACCCATTGCAGAAATTGCAAAAAAAATAAAAATGTCAGGAGAACTTGTAAGGTATCATCTAAAAAAACTTGAAAATAATAAGCTGATAATAAAATACAGACCAAGTGCATTGACAGGAAGTAAATTTGTTGGTTATAGCTGGTTTTTAGTCATGCTTAAACTGAATGAAATAAACAAAGACAGACATAGAAAATTACAGTCTTATATCATAAATAACGCCAATATGACTTATTACTATAAGTGTGTAGGTCAGCACGACATCATGTTTGAAATCAGGCTGAAAACAAGCGATGAATTTAATATAGTGATTATGGACATAAGAAGTATACTAAAAAATGATCTTAAGTCCCACGAATTAACAATTATTCTAAAGGAATACAAATATACTTATTTTCCTGATTGTTTGTTGGACAAATAATAGAGGGAGATAACTCACATGATATTCGAGGATTTGGGATGCGCTCACTCTTGTGAGCAGTCCCGACACAGCCAGCGCCCATCTATTTCTACCAGGTCTTCTGCGATGTTGTCGCATTCTTCACAGCGTCCCTCGATTGTTGTCCGATCCGGCAGAGGGGTGGGTTCTTCGATTTTTAGTTCCTCGTCTAAGATCTCGGTTATGCCTGGATAGACGCGCATCATGTCTCTTACGCTGATTATGCCTGCAAGGTTGCCTTTGTCGTCTATGACCGGCAGTCTTGAGAGGTCGTTTGCAAACATTTTTCTTGTTGCGTCTGCTATGCTGTCTTCGAGTTTTGCGACTACGATTTTAGGAGCCATGATGTCTTTTACTTTTATGTCGCGCGCAGATGCGTTTTCTGCAACTACTTTTGAGACGATGTCTTTGTCTGTGAGTACGCCGGTCACGTTTTTGCCGGAGACTACGACGAGGCCGTGTATGTTTCTTTTCCTGAGCAGTATTGATGCTTTCTGGATTGTCGCGTCTGAGTCGATTGTTGCGACGTTTCTTGTCATTATCTCGCTTACTAATATTTTGTGTGGAATTTCTATCACCTGTTTCTTTATTACCTGTTGTTTTATTAAGACCATAAACCTTAAATTTATTGCGATTGTTATGGGGTATAGAAAGGGGTATGCGTTTGAGAGGGAGCTTAAGCTTAAGCTTGAGGAGGACGGGTGGCGTGTCATACGGTCTGGTGGGAGTAAGAAGCCAGATCTGGTTGCGGGGAGAAAGGGGAAGATCCTGATTATTGAGTGCAAGGTTACGAAGAATAGCAAGGTATATCTTGATAAGGATGAGGTCCGGCGTCTTTCTGAGGTTGCTGATGCTTTTAGGGCAGAGGCGATTTTTGCGGTGAAGGTGGATAATAGAGGCTGGAATCTTGTTACGATTGATTCTTTGAAGGAGACAGGGAAGCATTTTATGGTAGAGTTGTGATTTATATATTTTTGGGGCTAAGATTTAGGCGGGTGATTTTTTATGACGAATTTGAGTAAAGATGTTCTTCGAGAGGAGATTGTTTCAGATAAGCTTGTTGAGAATTATGAGGATCTGGATGTGCAGCTTACGGCGAATGGGATTGATTTTAGGGTTGCTGCAATCATCGAGGTTAAGGAGGCTGGTGAGCTTCGGATCAATAAGGCAGATTGTAAGATGCCGGTGCTTGGTGCTGCGCATGTGATGGAAGGATTCGAGGATGTTATCTCAGGGCTTGAGCTTGAGGAGACTGTTGTTGAGCCTGCTGGTGCGCAAGTGTGTATCGATAGGCTTAAACCGTATCTTGTTGTCAGTTGCGAGAAGGTCAATACAAAGGAAAACCTTAATTTTAAGATCGAATGTCGCAGTTCGCTTTTCAGGATTACGCAGTCGGTTCTTGAGACTGCTTTCGGTGAGGCAGGGTACCGGGGAGGGCTTACGTTTCTGATGTTTTCTTTGCTTGATACGAAGATTGATTTAGGGGTTCGGTTTGCGCAGGTTGTGTTTACTGAGCTTACGGGGACTGCGCATTATGAGGAGCAGAAGGAGTCCAGTTACCAAGATGGGAAAGTGCTTTGATGGAGGAAAGATGTGTGGGTTTATCCCACATATCCGAATTCATCTGTTTCAGGGTTGAGTTTTTTTGTTTCGTCGGCTTTCTTTTTGAAGTTTTCTACGTCTGTTTTCGAGATGCTTGGCTTGACCTGTTTTAGTGCATCTTCAAAGTGTTTCATTGTTACTTCTTTTGCACTGATGTTTTCTCTTAGGGCGAGCAGTGCTGCTTCTTTGCAGAGACTCTCTATGTCTGCGCCAACGTAACCTTCTGTCTTTTTTACAAGGCTCTTTATTGTGGCGTCTTTTGCGAGGGGCATATTTTTTGTGTGTACTTTGAATATTTTTTCGCGTGATTTATCGTCCGGGACGGGGATGTAGATGTGGCGATCGAACCTGCCGTGGCGAAGCAGTGCGGGATCGAGAACGTCCGGGCGGTTGGTGGCGCCGATTATGACTATGCCTTCAACGCCTTCAAGACCGTCCATTTCTGAGAGGAGCTGGGTCACTACGCGGTCTGTTGCACCGGAGTCATTGTGTCCTCTTTTAGGGGCAAGGGCGTCAATCTCATCTAAGAAGATTATTGCAGGAGAGACCTGCCGCGCTCTTTTGAACATTTCCCTTATGTGTTTTTCGCTTTCACCTACCCATTTGCTGAAGAGTTCTGGACCTTTGATTGCTATGAAGTTTGCTTCTGATTCGTTTGCGACTGCTTTCGCAAGAAGTGTCTTCCCGTTGCCGGGGACACCGTATAGAAGGATTCCTCGGGGGGATTTGATGCCCATTCTCTTAAATGCATCAGGATGCTTTATGGGCCATTCGACCATTTCTTTGAGGTTCTGTTTTACTTCTTCCAGACCGCCTACGTCGTTCCATGTTATTTTTGGTATTTCTACTAGGACTTCGCGCATTGCTGATGGTTCGACGAACCGACGGGCGTTTTTGAAGTCTTCCATTTTGACTACAAGTGATTCAAGTATTTTCTGGTCGATTGTGTCTTCTTTCAGGTTGACGTTGGGTAATATGCGCCTTAGTGCGGACATTGCTGCTTCTTTGCAGAGTGCGGACAGATCTGCTCCGACAAAACCATGCGTAGAGTCTGCGATTTTGCTTATTGCAACATCCTTGTCAAGAGGCATGTTTCTTGTGTGTATCTGGAGTATCTCTTTTCTGCCCTGCCTGTCCGGGACGCCTATCTCTATTTCGCGATCGAATCTGCCGGGTCTTCTTAGTGCCGGATCGAGGGCGTTTTCACGGTTGGTCGCTGCCAGGACCATTACCTGACCCCTACTTTGGAGTCCGTCCATTGACGCCAGAAGCTGTGCTACCATCCTTCTTTCTACTTCGCCTGTGACTTCTTCTCTTTTAGGTGCCAGGGCATCTATCTCATCTATGAAGATTATTGTGGGGGCGTTTTCTTCTGCGTTTTTGAAGAGTTCGCGTATCTTTTTTTCTGATTCACCGTACCATTTTGAGGTTACTTCCGGACCGTTGAGGGCTATGAAGTTTACGCCCGCCTCATTTGCAACAACCCGTGCAAGAAGTGTCTTTCCTGTGCCAGGCGGACCGAAGAGGAGGATGCCTTTCGGGGGTTCTACACCTAGTTTCAGGAATAGTTCTGGGTGCCTCAGCGGGAGTTCAATCATCTCTCTTACTTTTTTTACTTCTTCGCGCAGACCGCCTACGTCTTCATAGGTTATCACAGGGAGCTTTGATTCTTCTTTCACTTCTACAGCATGGGACAAGATTTCAACCTGAGTCATGTCAGTTATCTTTGTGATGCCTTTAGGGTTTGTGTTGACTACTTTGAATCTTGTTTCGCCGAATCCTAGTGAGAACATCTCATCCATGTTAAATATGTCGCCGAATGGCGTTCTTTGTCTTCTTGTAATTGGCGCGATTATGTCTCCTTTTGTGGCGATTCGTCCGAGAAGTGCACGTTTTACATGTTCTGGAGGCACCTGCATAATGACTCCTTTTTCTGCAGGGGCAAATGTTATTTTTTTTGCTTCCATAATCTGTACTGGCTTGATTGTTACTTTTTCACCTATTGAGGTATCAGCATTTTTTCTCATTAACCCATCCATACGCACGATGTTTAAGGCTACATCCGCAGGATATGGGCGTACTGCCATTGCCCCGGTCTTTCGCTTGCCTTCGACTTCTACGATATCTCCTTCGTGGATGTTAAGTTCGCTCATAAGACGTGTGTCAAAGCGCACGATGCCTGTGCCGATGTCTGACTGGGCATTGGATGGGATTTCCCCTACTTTTAGCTGAATTTCTTTTTTTATGGACAATTTTATCAACCCCTGAATTATTGTTGTGTTTCTATGTCTGGTTATGTGATTTGTTCTTTTTTCGTTATATTATTGTGGTTTATGTTATATATTTATGATTTGTGCAAATATTAAAAAGGTATTATTTGCGGTGTGCCGATAGAATTTTGCGGCGGCGATAGGTGAGGATACGGGTGTGTGGAGAGGGTTGAAGCATCATATAATTTATGTGTTAGCGGAGGTACTAATAAATCTTACTGGTAACTACTCAGCCCATAGAAATCAGCAACTTGTGATTATGTCAAGAGAAGCAAATTCGCTATATCCAAAAGTTGTTAAAAGAGAAAACCAGCATCATCCGACCAGATTGCGATTCTCACAATAATTTCTCCGATAGGATCAGATATCGGGTGAATCGCTATGCAGGGGATTGATTTTTGTGTTGAGGGGATGCCCGAGTAGTTACTCTTACTGAAAGAATGTATATTGCGAATTTTTATTAAACATAAAAAGATGTGTGTCTTATAATGGTGTATGATTGGACTTGTTTTGGTAATTATATTTAGTGGGATTGTTTCTCTTATTCTTGTTGTTCCAGGGTTTAAGTTGATATTTGGGAAGCAGAAGCGAGGGATGGGAAGGATTGTTGCGATTGTTGCGCTTTTGCTTGTCGTGTTTTCTTATATGGTGAAATCGTTTTTTACTGTGTTTATGAGTCTTCTGCCGTTTCTTGTTGTCACGGTGCTGCTTGGGACGTATATGAGTGTGAAGCATATACGGAAAATTACTGTTGAGAAGAAGTTTGAGAGGATGTTAAATGTTTTTATTGTGATGTTTTTTATATTTTATTTTGTTGTTATGGCGTTTGGGAAGGCGTGGATCGGGGTACCTATTAGCGGGCTTGCGAATGCAGAGTTGACTGATAATATTGATTATTCTACGGAGTTTAATAATTTGAGGGTTGTGCCTCCGGTTCTTGCAGGGGCGCTTTCGAGGACTAAGAATACACAGTCGGATTCTCATGTCGGTGATAAGGATATTTATTATGATCCTGTTGAGATGAGGCTGAAGTGGATTTCGGTGCTTGAGCCAGATAATATCATTATTGGTCTTTCGAGGACATCACCGGGTTTTATTGATGGTTAT
>DAOWAN010000126.1 GCA_030634545.1 Candidatus Nanohalarchaeota archaeon | reverse complement strand
TGGCTCAACCTCATCAATGCAATTCAGGAAGATATACGACCAGCAAAGCATCCGCGGCGCATATCTCGCCCTGCCAGTCAAAAAAAAAGAGATGTACGTCTCAGAAAAAAAATACCATGACATCTTCTACGAAAGCCTCGAAGCAAGCTTTTCACAGGAAATGAAAACCCTCATAGACACATACGAAAAAAAGCTAAAAAACAAAGAGCAGATAAGAATCACTGCAGACGACGGAACAGACCTAACATTCTCAATCAAGGATCGAAGAATCCTAAGAGACGACAATTACGCAGTGATCGACAAAAAGCGAAACGAGATATACAACTTCCCAACAGGCGAAGTATTTGTAGCACCCATAGAGACATCAGCAAACGGCAAAATCACATTCGACTACACAACCCCAAGAGGCTTCGGACTGATCGAAAACCTGACCCTCACATTCAAAGACGGGAAAGTAATAGACGCAAAAGCAAAAGGTGACGGCGCAGAACGATTCTACAGATTCCTCGACGTAAACACCGGCGAAAAAGAGCGCATAGCAGAGCTGGGCATCGGCTGCAACCCCAAAGCCCAATTCCTGGGAACAACAATCGTAGACGAAAAAATATACGGAAGCATCCACATCGCAATCGGCTTCAACCTCGGTCCCTTCCATGGAAAGAACCTCGCATCCTCCCATCTTGACATGATAAAGATCATGAAAGGGCGCAACGGCAACGTCTACGCAGACAACAAACTGATAATGAAAGATGGCGAGCCAGTTTAGGACCAATGCAGTGAAAAAGAGTCTATTTTTTCATACTCTCCTTATTGCTATTATTACAGCCCGGCATAAAACTACGTAGAAATAGTATAATTCTAGATTTATACTACCGCCAGATATGATAATTGCGGATTTAACCTACCTTGAAATATTAAAACATATAAAGTTATAGTAACAATAATCATCTATGAACGAAAGAACAGTAATAGATTTCCTCGCGCTTCAAAACAAATGGTGGTTCGACAGGAACGATTTCCCGTTTGATTGTGTTTATGACTTTAAGCGAAGCGATTACTACTACCTGTCTGATTCTGAACTGAATGCAAAAGAAGCCACTGTAATTGTAGGTCCGCGCGGTGTAGGAAAATCCACAGTATTGCTTGAAATAATCAGAAAGCTGCTGGGATTTAGCGAAAAAATACCTCGAAACACAGAAGATATAACTATCTCTTCGAAAGCAGTCAACCAAAGAAGAGTATTATACGCATCATTTGAAGACCCAAAACTGCAAAAAATAGGGCTTCTTGAACTTCTTGGAATTTACGCAAAATATGTATTAAAAGAAGACATTTCTCAACTGAAAGAAAAAATATACGTATTCTTTGATGAGATTCAGGACATTCAGTGGGGAAACCAGATAAAAGCCATCCAAAACCTTAACTATCCAATAAAAATATTCATTAGCGGCTCATCAAGCATCTCCATGACCAACGAAGTATCTAATGCAGTAAGGCGGGTCAACTTTTATTCCATGCATCCATTAAAATTTTCAGACTTTTTGCGCTACAAAATAAACGACAAAACTTTCGAAGATATTCTGAAAAGTTCAAAAGAATTAAGAGAAGAGATAGTAGAATTACACCGCAAGAACGACGCACAATCAATCTTCAAAAAATACCTGCAACTTTACAGCGACCTGAAGCCATGGCAAATTAAAATTGAAATTCTTTTCGATGAATACCTGCTCAAAGGCGGATATCCTGCATTTTTGGATGAGACAGATTATTTCAAATGCTCATCAAAACTATCAGACATTTTTTGGCTTGGTTTTCATAAAGATTTACTTTCAGGCAAAGGAATCGGTGATCCTCAGGGATTAAAGAATCTGGCAGAATACATATCATCTATTTCATCGTGTGAGACAAACTATGCTTCTTTAACGAAAAATGGAGGCACAGCATCCAACACAGATACACTGAAAAATTATTTATATCATCTGGAAAGATCATTTTTTATTGTGATTTCAGAAAGGATTTCAGGAGGAACAAGCAAAAAAGGACATGCATTTAAAATATATTTCAATGATATTGCTGTAAGAAACATGTTGCAAGGGCTTATGAACGATTTGCTGCTGAAAAACTCAACACAATACGGCTATGTGATAGAGACACTGGTCTTTGACCATCTGGTAAGGCTTCATCACAAACTCAGACCGGGAATGCCGCTATATTACTGGAAAAGCAGAGAACGCAAGGCAGGTGAAACAGGAAACGAAGTTGACATCATTCTGAAGCTAAACGGTCACAAAATACCTGTTGAAGTCAAAAAAGCAGACTCACCTTCACTTTCAGATTTAAAAGGGCTAAGAATGTTTTGCGAAGACACTATACCGGGAATTGTCTCGTGCGGCAAAAGACTGGACTTGGAAGACAATATATTATTCCTACCGCACTGGCTGTTTATACTGATTTGTTAATTACCATCCCACTCACGCAATAGAAACCTCAGTATTTCATTATCAACAAGCCCGCCAACATGGCATCAATACTCAATACCCTTTCTCGCAGCAAGTTCAGGAAATGGATGTTTAATCTTATCTACTTCATACACGCAATCTACAACCCTGGATACATTCGGGTTACAGCTATGCCCGCTCATAATTAACTTACCCTTCTTACTCTTAGCATAATTTATCAAATCCTCAATTTCCCGTGTACTAACAGTCATGCACCCGTTAGCAGTCAATATCTCATCGCAGACAACTACATCCGCTCCTTCATTGAGAGCAGAATATACATACCCTAAAGCCGTCTCAGCATGTCTTCTCTGCTTTTCTGTTGGACATATCCCGCAATAAATAAACTCATGTTCACCCGGGCACATATATGTGATGCCCGCTACATTTTCAAGAACTTCAACTTCACTGCTAGTCCCGTCTTTCATGAATTGAATAAAACGTACATCTTTCCCCTTACCTGCATAAGAAACCGCTTCACCAACAAGCATCGTAGTCTTTCCTTTCCCATCCCCGCAGATCTCATATACCTTCCCTTCGCGCCCGGAAATCCAGCTTGCATGAGTTGATTTAATATTCTTTATCTCAGACACATAATCCGCACGTTCAATAATTTCATCACTGCATCTGCGCCTGCCCATCATCAACTCAACCTCTCTCTCATTAGCGCAGTCCATTAGAGCAGCAATCTCCTCATTACTAACAATCCCCGAAAATACCCCATCCAGGATAAGTACATCAACCTCTCTATCCAGACAGGCATGTGCATAATCCAAACCCCTCTCTGCCAATCTTCTCTTCTCACCATTTCGATAACTTCCACCGCAAATCTTACTGGATTCACAGCACACATAATCAATCCCCTTTATCTCCTCCAAAACAGCAGCATAACTGCCATCAGTATCACCAAACCGGACAAAACCCACATCCAATCCTGCACCCAAAGCGCGGACAGCTCCGCCGACAAGCGCGCAAGAGCCCGTCCTTTCATCACCATATACTGCATGAATTTTTCCATAACCCTGCATAAGACTAACACCAGTATAATCTATCCTGAGAAATCGCATAAGCCTATACACTCATTCATAGCATAAGCCCATTCGGACATCTCCACGATCCTTTAATAATCAGATAAGCATTCCGGCTTTAACGGTTGCGGGTCAGCGAGGGAATTACACCCTACTTTCCTTATACTCAAGGCAAATAATCTAAAACCACATTGCCTTGATGTATCCGGGAAAATCTTCGATTTTCTGGATACTAAAAATCACAACGTGATTTTTAAGTATATGGCAAAGCCATCAATTCAATAACTGACGGCTTTGACAATATCCAAATCAGTTCATCGTTCAAAACATTAACCAATCAAATATATAAAACAATACCTGCCTCCTTAAAAAACATGCTCCGCATTCACACAATATATAAAAACCATCTGGAAATACTCAAGAACCCCGCAATTCCATTCTACACACTCAAAACAAACTGATCAGCAAAACCCCGGCAACCATAATCAAAGCCCCGACCAGCCTCTCCTTAATATTCTTCTCCTTGAAAAACAGCGCCCCCCACAAGACACCAAACAAGGCATTAGTCCTCTTTATAGCTATGACATAAGCGACCAACGTTAAACTCAGAGCAGTCATAATAAACAGGTGCATCATCGCAGTAAAAAATCCAATCGGCAAAAGCGCTTTAACATTATTTTTAACCTGCGAGATACAGGAATCAGACTTCAAAAACATAATCGGCAACAGCGTCATAGTCAAAAACAGGTTAAGAGATGCAGTCCAGAATACCGGCGACGAATTAACAACACCGATTTTATCAAAATTAGATGAAATACTCCAGATGAACGCAACACAAAGCATCAGCCTCGGACCTTTTTCATTCAAAAGCGCCCTGAACGGCGCAAAAAATCCATCACGCCTCTTCTTGATATTCAGCATATACGAACCCATAACAATCAGGATGATTCCAAGAATTCCAAAACCACCAGGGAATTCACCGAGAATGATCGGCGAAGTAACCAGCAAAAACAGCGGTGTAAACGTAACCATAGGCACAGTGACAGACAGGTCAGACAACTTCAGCGCCTTCATATAAAGTATCGTAGTAACAGTATTCAACCCACCGCTGACAAGCAGCGCACCCCAAAAACCATCACCGATAACAGGAATCTCAACAAACAAAAGCAAAGACAAAAGAAAAGGCAGTGCAAAGAACCTCATAGACCATGCCGCAACATATTCATCAATATTCCTGATACTGTTAAGCGCTTTCTTAGAAAAGACATCCTTTAAAGATTCACAAAATGCACCAAGGAACGCAAACAAAATCCAAAGCATAATCCTATTTATCATTCTGATTTTAATAACTTTAAATCATATTTTCAGCAACCTATATAAAAAAACCCCAACAACTAAATCTAAAAACAACGTGAAAACCATGACAAACAAAAAAGTAATACTAGCCTACTCAGGCGGACTAGACACCTCCGTAATCCTAAAATGGCTCATCAACCAGGGATACGAAGTGATCTGCTTTGTAGGAGACGTAGGACAGACCGAAGACTTCAAAGAAGTAGAAAAAAAAGCACTAGCCACAGGCGCAGCAAAAGTCTACACAGAAGACCTGAAAGAAGAATTCATCACAGATTTCATCTACCCCGCGCTCCGCGGAAACGCAACCTACGAGGGAAGATACCTGCTCGCAACATCACTCGCAAGACCCCTGCTCTCCAAAAGACAGGTTGAAATCG
>DAOWAN010000112.1 GCA_030634545.1 Candidatus Nanohalarchaeota archaeon | reverse complement strand
TTTTTTTAGGAAGTAGTCCCATTTTATGAATCGTAAGAGATAGTTTGCGGTGGTGAGGGCGAAGAGGATGAAAAGATAGGGCCAGTAGAATTCGCTTATTGCTATTGTGAGTTTGCCAAAGTCTGCGTATATGCACATTGCCAGGTATACTGAGACTGATGCGAGGATGATGAGCCAGATTTTGTTGTCTTTTTTCATTGTGGTTGCACCTAAACTTTCTAGAATTGATTATCTGATGGATCATAACTCTTAGCTTACGTTATAGGGCGCTTTTTTTAAATGCTAAAGATTCCGCTACTCTATTGAGTAGCGGCATGTGGAATCTTTGCATGTCAACAATTTGGCGATATTTGTGGGTATGCAAGGCATGCTGCCGGTCTATTGACCGGCGGTTGTTGACACACGCACATTGTTTGTAAATCTTGATGTTAAATCTACAGGGTGTTTCTTATGATTGATGTTACTGACAGCCTTCAGAAAGGCTGGCAATCAGAGCGACCGTAAAGCTTCGCTTTAGGTCACAGGTGCTTTGCTTGGGCACTGACTTTTTTGTTTGAGCAGGTGGATTTGTTGTCTGTCTATGGTGTTCAAATACCTTTGGTGTCAAATGATTGTTAGCTCAATGTGGATGTTAAATTTTTAGGGCGTTTCTTATTATTGGTGTTACTGACAGGATGTTGTGTTCTTCATTGATTGTTTTTCCTTTTTGGATGTTTTTGTCGTAGAGTATGAATGGGATGTATTTTTCTCCTTTGTCCTAGTGGTCGTGGCCGTTGATGCCTTTTGACTGACTGTGGTCTGCAATTGTCAATATTATTGAGTATTTTAGTTTTTTCTTTTTTGAGGCAGTTTATGAAGATGCCTATCGATGGTGTATGGATATTTTTTCAGTGATGATACGGAAATCCAATAACCGGTATTTCCTGTGTAGATGCATTTTGTTCGTTATGATGGTCATTATTATACATCTCTTTATTTATTCAATAAATCATTTACTGTTCTTCTCTGAGTTTTATCATTTCTTATAAATCCTTTCTCAAAATATTCGTTCTCAGAACCAACCGTCTCAAAATCATATCTCTTATTTTCAATGATACCTCTGGCCGCAAGTATACCCATCTCCAGGCTATGATCTTGATTAGTATACTGAAACCTTCCGGATCTGCCTATATAATCCATATTTTCAAATCGGTTAAGGTAATCCTTGATTACCTTAAGATGCTTAAGATAATCCAGATCATACGAAGGATAAACGTTCTTCTTTCTTAATAAATAGCAGTTTCTAATGTCTTTTCTAGTAAATAACCCCATTGTCTCAAAATGCTTCATTGATAACTCAAGCAACTTCTCCTTTGGTAAATTCCATATCTTATCATTTTCATTGACAAAGAACTCGATAAATAGCGAGGTTTTATCTTTCGGACTCATTTCTTTACTAAAATTTTTCATCTCCGCGACTCTTCCAAATGGTATCTCCTTATTTGGAAAATATATCCAATTGTCATTGGTTATTCTTTTTTTATCAAGAGTAACAAACAGATAGACTTGTGCTCTCCACTTAAGGTGCTTAACTGCATCAACAACTGCTTTTGGTGGTGAAGGGCTGAGCAATCTTATGAATTCAGTAATAGGAATCGTATTTATCAATGTTGATGGCGTAATTTCCTGTTTTTTTCCATTAATATTCAGTTTGATTTTTGTGATTTTTGCATTCTCATGATAAATCTGGGTAGGATAGCTGCTTGTTTTTATTATACTCCCGCATTTTTTAATTTTTTCAGCTATCGTGTCATATATTAAACCAGTTCCATATTTAGGATAATAGAAAGTATCAACTAATGTTTTAGGAATATCTTTGTTTTTTTTCTTAAATAGAGCGTCTTTGACTGCAGAAATTAGGTTTAAACCTTTGATTCTTTGCTTTGCCCAATCAGGATGTATTTCACTGCACGGGATGCCCCAGATCTTCTCGGTATAGTTAAGCATATTGAATTCTCCTAAATTCTTTCCAAAATTGGCGACAATATAGTCTTCGAAATTCATAATCTTATTTTTGCAAATTTGGTATTTTATAAATCCACGAGCATAAGAGAAGCCCATCGCTGCTCCTCTGAGTGGTCCTATATTTTTAAAAGCCTGGGTTGCATTAACCGGATAGTCGTAGAACTTGCCATCAATGAATTGTCTTGTCTGTCTTTTTACTGAGATCCAATTTTCATTTAGTAAATCTTCAATGAATCTATATAGATATCTATTCTTGGAAAAGAATCTATGGGGGCCAATGTCTGTTCTAAATAGTAAATCGCTTTCTCTGAACTCAAATGTCCTGGCCAGGCCACCAATACAGTTCTCTTTCTCTATAATAATAGATTTTTTTCCTGCCTTGCACAATTCCATTGCGCAACTCATACCTGCAGGACCTGCACCAATTATCAAAATGTTTTCTTTCGTAATCATTCACCTAATATGTTATAAACATTGCTTAATAGAACCTCAAAACTTCTTAACATTTCCATTTGACTTTCCTTCTTTCAGGGTCATATACTTTCTTCTAATGTCTCCAGACCATTTTCTGAGCGTGCTGATATCGTATTTATTGTGCATTAGTGAAGGAATTCCAAAAATGAGTGTCGTTGTGATTTTTATGAAATGGTCTATTGTAGATGTTACTATAGCAATATTTTGATTTATTCCGAAACTGATAAATAATAATGCCATTGAACCCTCGAAAAGACCTATCCCTCCGGGAGTCGTCGGGAAACTCTTTATGATATTTGCAACTACCAGACCCAAAAACACAATAGGCAAAGATACTTCCTGGTTAAGACCTCTGAATACCAAGTACGTTGTTATTCCATCAGCACACCATATAAGCATAGAATATATGACGGAAACAACTCTGCATTTTCTGCTTAACTTGAACGATTTGATAATTTCTGCAACAATCGGCCACTTTACGCGTTGAGCTATCTTTGTCTGAATTGTTGTAGATGAAAAAACGATTATTAACAATACAATAGGCAAAAATATTATCATGTAGCTTGAGATATTCCACACAACACTTTCATTAAATATGAGTGCAAGTGATACAAGACCAAATATTGACAGGGTGAAAAGGTCGAATATTCTTGTGTATATTACGCTTGTTATTGATGGTTTGAGCGGCAGTTTTGTTTCTGTGTGGAACATGTACATTCTTGCGATGTCGCCGAGTTTGAATGGCAGGAGTATGTTTAGGGTGTAGCCTGCGAAGTTGATTTTGAGTATCTGGTGTTTTGTGATTTGTGGTGTTTTTTGGTCGTTGAATATTGCTTTTAGTCTGTATGCGCGTGAAATCCATGAGGTGGAGTGGATGAAGTATGCCAGCAGAATGTAGTATGGGTCTATGTTGAGTAGTGTGTGAAGACTTTTTTCGAAGCCGAAGTAGTAGAAGAGTAGTGTGAGTATGGAGAGTCCAAGTAATAGTTTTGTGAATTGTTTAAGGTATGCTTTTTTGTTTTTTATGATTGTTGTCACCTTTTATGTGTTGTTTTTTGTTTTAGTGCCTTAGTTTTTTTGTGATGAGAAATTTGAGGTTTTTTATGCCGTCCTTGTAGCTGTTTAATTTTACTTTGCCGATGCGGGTCCTGTAGTTTATTGGGATTTCTTTGCATTTGAGTCCTTTTCTGTGTGCCTCTATTTTTATCTCTTCTGAGAAGGGCATGCCGTCTGATGTTAGTGTTAGTTTGTTTAGTATTTTTTTTCTGAAGACCCACATGCCGCTCTGGGAGTCTTTTAGTTTTGCGTTGAACAGAAGTTGTGTGGCAATGGTCAGGATGTGGTTTCCTATTTTGTGTAGAGTTGTCATTGATTTTTTGGTCATATATCCAAACCTGTTTGTTGTGATGAAGTCGAGGTTTTCTTTTTTTAGGGTTTCGATGAGTTTTGGGATGGTATTCATAGCGTATGTGTAGTCGCCGTCGGCTGTGATTATTATGTCTCCTTTTGCTTTTTTGAAGCCGGTTTTGTAGGCGCGGCCGTAGCCTTTGCGTTTTTCGGTGATGACTGTTGCGCCCAGTTTTTCTGCTATGGCTTTTGTGTTGTCTGTGGATGCGCCGTCTATTATTAGGATTTCTGTTTTGTAGTTGTTTTTTTCGAGGGTTTTTAAGGGGATTTCTTTGATTACCTGTCCTATGGCTTTCTCTTCGTTTATTGTTGGGATGATTATTGAGAGTTTCATGGGGTCACTGTTTTTTGTTTTTATCGTGTTGTGAAGGTTTCTATGTCGTAGATGTATGATACTTCTATGTTATTTATTTTTACTGTCTTTGCGGGCTGAATGTTATCTATCAGGTTTTTTGCAAGGGGGTCTGTGTAATCTTTTTGTTTTCTGATGACAAGATATTTTATTGGTTTTTCGTTGTTTTGTTCTGCGAAGTAGTTGTAGGTCCGGATTATTTCTTCCAGTGTGGCTTTATCTTTTTTTTGTTGCTCTATTGCCTCTTTGATGCTCCATGTCTTGTAATAAGATTCGTGCTTTATGTAGAGATGCATGTCCGGGTTTTCGGGGTACATGTAGTATGTCTCGTTTTCTTTTATGAGTTTGTTGAGTTCGTCTGCTGTTGGTTTCCAGATTGGGCTTGGTGTTATGTGTTCACAGCTGTTTTTGAATATGGGGCATATCAGTGGGTTTTTGTATTGGGAGTAGTATGGTTTTATCGGGTAGAGGAGGGTTATGGATGATGCAATGTAGATTAGGATTATCGTGATGAAGATTGTTTTTTTGTGTGGCCTGAATATTTTTATTTTGTTGAAGATGGAGTATTCTTTGCCTGAGAATGCGAGGGACATAAGGAGGGGTATCCCGAAGAAGAAGATTATGGCTCTTCTGTATCCTAGTGTCTCTGCGAAGAGTGTGGTGCTTGCGATGAAGAAGAGTGTGAGGTAAAGTATGTATTTTTCTTGGGGTGATTTTTGCTTTTTTGTGAGGAGTATGTATAATATGTAGATTGAGTAGAGGATTAGGATGGTGTCTATCGGGTTTGATTTTGTTGTGAATTCTTTGATGATGTCGAGTGTGTTCAGGCTGAGGCTGATTTCTGTGCCGCCCATGGTGCTTGTTTGTCTTGTGTAGACGTCTTTGAGGTTTTGCGGGTTCATCTGGAAGGGTATGAGTAGTGTTATTGTCAGTATGATTGTGAATATGACTGCGTTGTATAGGGGGGGTTTTGGGATTCTGGTTCTTTTAAGTGATGTTTTTAGGTTGGTGTAGTATTTTTCTGTGAGCAGGAGAATTGAGAACAGGACAAGGAGGGCTGCTGTGAATTTTGTGGTGATTGCGAGGGCTATCATTATCGCGCTTAGTGTGAAGTATATGAGTTCTTTTTTTGAGCCTTTTTTGGCTGTGTAGAATTTCCATAGTGTGAGGAGGGCGTATACTGCGAATAGCCAGGTTATTACTTCTACTATTAGCATTCTGCCGAGGAAGAGCATGGATGAAAAGAAGGCAAAAAATGTGGTTGCGTAGATGAAGCTTTTTGTCTCCAGAAGAGTATATGAAAGCATGATTAGCCCGAGGAATACTAATAATGATGAGAGGTATATTATGATGAAGCAGCTGTTTTCTGCTTTCGGGAATGATTTTCCTATTACTGTTGCCATGGTTGGTATGAAGAATGGAGATGCTTTGCTGACTTCTGAGAAGTCTTCGCCTGAGAGCATGCATGATTTTCCAATCATGTAGTGGCCTACAGGGGGTTGGTAATGGATCAGGCCGGGGTAGAAGCTGTGCGGATAGAACCATAGGATTCCGCCTGTGAGGGTTGTTATTGAGTCTGCTCTTATTCCTTCCTGTGCGTAGTCTGTTAGTCTCAGGTATGTTCCGAGGATTATTGTTGTTATGAGTATGATGATGAGTATTTTGTTTTCTTTTAGTGCCTGTATTTTGCTTTTTTGGGATGTGGTTTTGCCTGTTTTCGTATTTCTTTTGGGTTTTGTTTTTTTGGTCATGTTTATCCTCGTTGCTATTTTGTGCTTTTCGCGGGTTTCCAGAGTTTGAGGTAGTTTTTTTCGGTCTTGTATTTCCACCATGCGAGGAGCCATGCTGCTGCGTTTGCTGCGTAGTACGTGGGTACTGCAATTATGCCTGTTGGGGTTGGCAGGTATTTAAGGGTTTGGCTGATGTATGTTAGTTCTCCTGTTGGTGTGCGCGCGGTTTTTGTGTTTTCTGCGTGTCTTAGCTGGTGCCAGCCGACTCTTGTTCTTGTTTTCTGGGTGATGAAGTCGTGAAGGTTTTTTACGCCTTTTACGTGGACTTTAGCTTCTGGGTCATAGAGTATTTTGTAGCCTGCTTTTTTTGTCTCGTGTGCGACATATACATCGTCGAGGGTTGTGTTTTCGGGTATTTTTTTTATTATGCCTTTTTTTATTGCGTAGAGGTTGCCGGTTACGTCGAGTTCGATGTTTTTTGTTCTTTTTTCGTGGAGGATGTCGCAGGACATCTGCATCCAGAGACCGA
>DAOWAN010000160.1 GCA_030634545.1 Candidatus Nanohalarchaeota archaeon | reverse complement strand
TTTTTTTAGGAAGTAGTCCCATTTTATGAATCGTAAGAGATAGTTTGCGGTGGTGAGGGCGAAGAGGATGAAAAGATAGGGCCAGTAGAATTCGCTTATTGCTATTGTGAGTTTGCCAAAGTCTGCGTATATGCACATTGCTAGGTATACTGAGACTGATGCGAGGATGATGAGCCAGATTTTGTTGTCTTTTTTCATTGCATCACGAATATAGATGTTAAATTTGCAGAGCGTTTCTTATTATTGGTGTTACTGACAGTCTTATAAAAGGCTGAGCGACAGCCTTCAGAAAGGCTGGCGATCAGAGCGACCATAAACCTTCGGTTTAGGTCACTGGCGCTTTGCTTGAGTATATGAAAGGTCACCGGTCGCTTCGCTCAAGCGCACAACTGTGTTGTTAGCGTTTCGCTTTAGGTCACGGGTGCTTTGCTTGGGCACTGACTTTTTTGTTTGAGCAGGTGGATTTGTTGTCTGTCTATGGTGTTCAAATACCTTTGGTGTCAAATGATTGTTAGCTCAATGTGGATGTTAAATTTTCAGGGCGTTTCTTATTATTGGTGTTACTGACAGGATGTTGTGTTCTTCATTGATTGTTTTTCCTTTTTGGATGTTTTTGCCACAGAGTATGAATGGGACGTATTTTTCTCCTTTGTCCCAGTGACCGTGGCCGCCGATGCCTTTTGACTGGCCGTGGTCTGCCATTATCAGTATTATTGAGTCTTTTAGTTTTTTTTCTTTTTTTAGGTAATTTATGAAGTCGCCAATGAGCATGTCTACGTTTTCTATCGCACGGATGTAGTCTTTTGTGAAGCAGCCTCTTGCGTGGCCTGTCTGGTCTACGGATATGAGCTGGGTTACGAGGAGGGCGGGGTCTTCTTTTTTTGTGATGTCTTTTGCGATGTTCATGATTGTTGTGTCTGCTGTTGAGTTTGGCATTAGTGAGCATACTGAGTATGTGTTTTCGGGGAAGACATCCAGGAGGTGGGCTATTGCTATTAGTTTTCCTTTCTTTTTGTGGTCTTTGAGGCGGTCGAAGATGGTTGTTACGGGCAGGCGGTGGGGTTTCAGGACGAGGTTTGATTTTATGCCTGTTTTTTCTTTCGGGAGGCCTGTGAGCATGGATGAGAAGCATACGACGGTTCTTGCGGGGTATATTGTTTTCATTTTTTTGTAGACTGTGCCTTCTTTTGCGAGGTTGTCCATTACTGGTGTTTTTGCTTTTTTGAACTGGTCGAGGTTGCAGCCGTCGATTACGATTACGTATGCGCGTTTTGCGGGGTTTTTTGGTTTGGTTTTTGATAGTTTTACGGAGGGTTCTTTTGCAGAGTCTATTTTTTTGAAGAATTGCCTGTGGGCGATGATGGTTATCGCGAATATTATGAGGAGTGTGGTTATGTACGTGGGAGGGGTTATTTTTGATTCCAGAAGGGAGTAGAAGAATAGTATTGTGAATATGTTTTTTGGGATCTGCTCCAGGAAGTTGCCGCTTGTGGAGTCGCTGTTTTCGAGGACGAGGAGGGGGAATCTCAGGGGTGTTGTCCATGGCTCTTTTAAGATGAATCGGTAGTAGACTGTGCCCCAGATGATTAGTGTGAAGAAGATGTAGTAGGATATGAAGATTGTGGATGCTATGAGTGCGGAAATGGATACTTTTAGGATGATTATTTCTACGAATGCCAGTGCCCAGAGGATGTATCTGAGGCTTAAGGGGTAGTCGTAGCGGGTGAAGAGGTAGATTAGGGGGGCTGTTAGCGCGAGGGCGTAGAGAAAGTTGTTGGTTATGAGTGCGGTGGGGTTTGTGAGCAGGAGGCTTATGAGTATTGTTGCTATGGATGCTGTCAGGTAGAATGATTTGCCTTCGTTTACGATGTTCCAGATTCTTGCGCCGTGGATTTCGTACCAGGGGGATTCAGTTGATTGTTTTTTTTTCATGTTTGTGCCTTATTGTTTTTTTGGAATATTTTTTTTGAGAGTGTTTGCAGGTCTTTTGTGCTGTATTTGTATGTGGTTATCGCGGGGATGCCAAATGTGAGTGTTGTTATATTTTTTACCATATGGTCTAGTGTTGCTGTTACGAGGGCTATGCCGGGGTCGATTCCAAAGCTTATGAGTACTGCTGTCATGGCGCCTTCGTAGAAGCCGATTGCACCTGGGGTTGTCGGGAAGCTGCGGATGATGTTTGCTGCTACGAGGCCTAAGAGGGGAATGTATATTGGGATGTTTTCTATGAAACTTTTTAGGATGAGGTATGTGCACAGGCCGTCTGCTGTCCAGATCATTATTGAGTATGCGGTTGATTTCAGGCGGCATGTTTTACTTATTTTGAATGCTTTTATTATGTTTCCCAGTTTTTTTGATTTTTTTCCTATTGCCTGTGTGATTAGTTTTTGGGTTTTTGATGAGAGGAGGAGGGTTATTGTTATTGTGAATGCTATGAGTATTATTATGTAGTTTTGTGTGATGGTGCTTTGTTTTTGTGCTAAGGTGAGGAGGGCTATTGATAGGATTCCTATGATGCTCAGGCCGAGTACGTCGAATATTCTTGTGAGGATTACTGTTATTGCTGATGATTTCAGGCTGAGTTTCTCGTTTGTGTGGAACCAGTATATCCGGGCTATGTCGCCGAGTTTGAATGGAAGGAGTATGTTTAGTGCGTATCCTGCGAAGTTGATTTTGTAGAGGGCTCTTGTTTTTATGGTCTTTGTTTCCTGGTCTTTGAGTATTGTTTTGAGGCGCATGACGCGGAAGATCCAGCTTGCGCCGTGCGAGATGAATGCTGCGGTGAGAAGGATGATGTTTATCTGCATGAGTGTTGCGATGGATTTTTCGATGCCAAGGTGGATGAATAGTGTTAGTAGGATGATGATGCCGATCAGTAGTTTCAGAATGTGTTTTGATGCCTGTTTGTTGATTTTTGGGATGGTTTTTCACCTTTATGGGATTGATTGAGGTTGTTGTTATGCGTAATTTATAGTCGAAGACATAACTTTTTATACGATATGTCTTTGCCATATCCTTAAAAATCTAAAGATTTTTAGGATTTTGAAAATTGCTACACAATTTCCAATTTTCGAAATCACTAAAAATCCACTTCCGATAGTGGATTTTTGTGATGACAAAAATCGAGTCTCTAGATTTTTAGTCATTCGAAATGGGTGACCATTTCGAAAATTCAGCGAATCTTCGATTTCCTCGGATAGATTAGCGTCTCTTGGTTTTTTGATAAGTTTGTCCATTTAGTAAAGACGCTAACTATAGTTAAAGATTTATGTGTTTAATTCTAAATGCTAATGTGTTTTATTAAATGAATCGGA
>DAOWAN010000125.1 GCA_030634545.1 Candidatus Nanohalarchaeota archaeon | reverse complement strand
GTTCTTTTCTTTCATTATGTCTTTTGCCTTGTCTGCAAGGAGTATCTGATGGTCTGAATTGTATGCACGACCAACATGGATGTTTTGCAGTATTTTTTTGTGGTCAAGTCCTTTTGCATTGCACATCTCGATTATTCTTTCGGGGCGGAATGTGTGTTCTGTGTCTATGTAGAGTACTGCAGCGTTCAGACCGCCCTGATCTATGGGTAGTTGTGCGTTGACTGCAAGCTGGTGTGCCAGCTGTGTTTTTGCGCTTCCGAATGCGCCGTAGCATTCTGTTATTGAGCATGTTTCAAGACCGCCGCCGAGGAGTTTGTCGAATTCTTTGCTGCCAGTTGTTAATTTCAGTATCTTTTTGCGGTTTTCCAGTGCCTGCAAGCCAGTCTCATAACCCATGTGAAGAGCGGCTCTTGCTGCCATGATAGCTTTTGATGCTGTGCCTTCGCCTATGTCTGCGACTGCGGCGATTTCTGATGAACTTGCGGTTGCTATGTTCATTAGACCGCCATACCCTGCTTCTTTTAGCTTTTCTGCGGTCTTTGGACCGATGCCGGGCAAGTCTTCAATGTCCTGTTCTTCGTTCTGTTCCTGAATTGGTTCTACGAATGTTTCTGTTTCCTGCTCTTCGGTTTGTGGTACTGTTGTTTCTTCTTCCACATCTTCCATTTGCGGTACTGTTGTTTCTTCTTCCTCTTCGTCTCTTCTTTTCATGCGGTTCATCTCCTGTATTTTTGATTGTTTGATCATTATGCGGTTATTTTTGCGGATGCGTCTTGTTTTGATTTCAGCTTGTTCAATATTGAATTTATCTCTGATAGAGTATCGATTTGTTTTACATTGTGACAGATCAGTTCAAGGCTGTTTGTTACTTTGTTCATCCGGACTACTCCTTTGATGCGAAGGTAGTTTCCGAGGATATCAAGGGAATCAAAGAAGTGTTTTTCGCCTTTGGTCTCCATCTCTTTTTCTACATCTTCTGCGCTCTTATTTAAGACATATTCTGCATGGTCCCTGAAAAAGACAGCGTTTATGTTTCCGTATCCGTCGTCGATTATTCCTGACAGGACCAGAAGTTTTTCCGGATTTACGGTTCCATGTTTTTCACAAGTGGTGTTTGTGAGACTGGATTTGCATACCGGACAGATGTTCCTCACAATTTTTCTTTCAAAGATTCTGACGAGGTATGCTTTCAGGCAGACAAATTCATCTTCTGCTACTGCATCAAGCAGCATGTCTTTGTAGCCGCCATTATTATTGTCTTTTAGGGATGATTCTTTGACGTTTATCTCTATGTCTTTTACGATTCTAAGGTTGCCGTAATTGCTTAGGCGGACTTCTGTCGATCCCCTGTAATCACGTCTGGTGTATCCGCCAATCACTTCCAGGATGTCGCCGGAGTTTAACCTTTCGGATACTTCTGTTTTCTCGTTCCATAATGAGATTCTGATTGTTCCTGTTTCGTCGCCGAGGATTATGTTCAGAACTTTGCCTTTGCCGTCATTTGTTTCAAACTCTTTGACATGGGAGATATTTACTATTTTTCCAAGGAAGTTCACTTTTTGCATGTTTGGGACTATGCTGTTTATTTTCAGGTCTCTGTTGACGGGTTTTGAAAGACTGACTCCCAGTTCTTTGCCGACAATGTATGCTGCACCCATTCTTGAGACCATGCCGGATAGCTCGATTTCTTTTTCATTGATTTTTTCAAGTACATCTTTTGCAGGGGTTTTTGTTTTCTCTGCTATGGTTTTTATTAGTTCTTCTTCAGTAAGCATAGACGTATGTTCCCCTCAGGGTATTTAAATATGTTGTGTGTACCTTGCCGATAGAATCTCTTTGTGTTATAGTTGAAGACATAATTATTTGGACAAATGTCTTCACCATATAGATTAGCGCCTTTTGATTATTTGTAAAATTTGTCTATTTAATAACGGCGCTAACTATAGTGGAGTGTTGAGTGCAGGTAAAGCATATTAAGTTTGAATGACGGTTTTATTGTGGTGTTGATGGATGGATAAGATTCTTTTTGCGGGTTTCTGGATGGCTGCCGTTATGGTTGTGTGCGGGTGTGTTGAAGAGATGAATGGAGATGCAGCGGTGAATCCTCTTCGAATTTCTCTTGAGAATATCTCTACTGATAAGATGGTGTATCATTCTTCGGAAATTGTGAATTTCAATGTTGCCATATATTCTAATGCGGATTTGGCAGATGCGGTTGTTACTGTCAATGGTGTTGGCGGGAGGATGAATGAGAAGAGGATCTTGAATCTGAGTGAGGGGCTTAATGATGTGTCTTTTACTTATAAGCTGCCGAGGTGTAATGTCTGCGGGGGTATCAAGGCAGGGATGTATGATTTTAGCTGTACGATCGTGTATGGGAATATTACTGTTGAGGATTCTTTGAGCGTAGATATACAGCAGTGAATGAGTAGTGATGTTTTTTGGCAGAGTAAGAATCAAGCTGTTTTTGAGTATTTTTTGGCTGCGAGTTTTATGTCGTCGCTTATGATTGTCTTTCTGCCTGCATGGTTTGCGAAGGTTATTGCTTCTTTTGATATCTGTGATGCTATGCTTTCAAGGGCGATTGCGTATTGTCTTGCTCCTGATTTTGATACGCGTTTCGCACCGGCATCCCTTAATATGCGGTCCATGGGGGAGTCTGGTATTTCACTTTTGTTTTCTGTTTCTGGCATAGTTATGACCTCTATAGTTGTTGGGATTGTAAGTATATATACACGAGATGTGCGATAATGAGATATGGTGGGAGAGGTGTGACAACTATATAAGTACACTGATTGTATTTAAAATTATATATAGGACAAACACCCTAGATATGATGTATGGGACGAAATAAAGGACCTGATCCGGTGAAGATCAAGAAGATCAGAAAGGCGCTTAGCGGGGCTAAGGAAGGATTGTGGGCAATGGAGGTTTCCAGGAAGACCAAGATATCGAAGTCTACTGTGCAGCGGTATCTGACGACTTATATGAAGGATGAGGTTGTTGAGTTCAGGTCTTTTTCAGAGCTTGTGAAGGTATATAAGTTACGGTGAATCTATGCAGAAACTGACAGAATATGATTGCAGGGTTTTGCTTAAGAAGTATAAGATAAAACTTCCGAGGGCAGAGCTTGCAGGAAGTGAGGAGGAGGCAGTCAGGTATGCTGAGAAGATAGGATATCCTGTTGTCATGAAGCTGATATCTGCGGATATGCTGCATAAGACAGATGTCGGTGGAGTGATTATTAATATTGATGATGCTGAGGGGGTCAGGAAGGCGTATGCGAAGATACATAGTAATGCACGCGCGCATGGAAAGATTAGTGTTGACGGAATACTTGTTGAGGAGACGCTTTGCGGGAGGCAGGTCATTGTTGGCACTGTGCAGGATGCGCAGTTTGGACCGGTACTGATGTTTGGGATCGGGGGGATATTTGTTGAGCTTTTGCATGATGTGTCGTTTAGGGTGATACCGATCACACGCTATGATGCAGAGAAGATGATAGGTGAGATAAAGGCACATGATATACTTTTAGGGGTGCGCGGGCAGAAGGGTGTGAATATGGGTGCACTTGCAGATGCTCTTGTCAAGGTTTCGAATATGGTTGAAAAGGAGAGGAATATTGTGGAGCTTGATATCAATCCTTTGTTTGTGAATGAAAAAGAGGCTGTGGCTGGGGATGCCCGTATTGTGATGGGATGAATTGCATGATCTGTTTTGTGAGAGGGATGATAATATGAAGGGAAAAAAGGGACATGTAGCGAGTATTAGACATAAGAAGAATCTTGTTCTTCCGGATCTGCCTTTCTCTTCTAAGAAAAATGAGGGTGACGGTCTGAAACATTCTTCTGTTGTGGTCGGGAAAGATAAAGTATCACAAAAGGCTACAGAGGGTTCTGGTTATTCTATCAAGAATAAAATTGCGCAGCTTTTCGGTGGGAAGAAGACAGATTCAAACAGGACAGGCGGCAAAGAGGATAAAGTGCATATATTCATGAAACCTGCTGGCGGACAAACACAGAATATCAATCCTGATGATTTCAAGGTGCAAAAACCGGATTTAAAGGCGCATGATGCGATTGTGAGATGTCCGGTAAAATCGCAATCAGTCAAGGATAATATGCCAGAGATAAGTAGTATTTCTGCGCGATTGAGTGAACTTGAAGTACATGTCATGGATATGCATTCTTCGTTTGATGAATTTGTGCTACAGGCAGATAAGTATATGAATTATGAGCAGTTTATTGAGATGCGCAGAGAGATTGAGGACAAGATTAAGACACTTGATAAGATAGAGAAGTCTCTTGATGATTCAAAGAATCAGATAGTAAAAGATACAGAATATATGGACTCGATTCTCGAGGGGTTTAAATCTACTTTGAAGAGGATAGAGGTTATTGAAAAGCGTGTGGATGTGATTTCCAAAAGCTGTGGAGTAGGGGGTCATTCATCGACACTGGATAAACTTACAAGCAAGTTTGGAGGCGGAGATGGGAAACATAAGACGGATTCTTCTAAGCTGTCTGATCTGGATAAGACAGTTTCTGAATTGAAGAATAATATAGATAAGATGAAACATCGTGAGGGCGATGTCCAGAGAGAACTTGAAGCATTAAAGGAGAAGAATGTTCTGAAGGATGACAAGAAGGATAATGATCTGTCTGAGGATATGAAGTTGTTTAGGAGTGATATTGACGGGCTGAAGGAGAGAATGACTGGCTATCCGGATTCCGGTGAACTTGAGAGTATGAAGAAACAAATCTGTGAGTTTGGTGCGAGGCTGGATAAGTGCTATTCAAAGAATGTGAAGTCAATTGCGAAAAACGGGGGTACGGATAAGCTGCATAGGGACGGCGGTATCTTAAGTATGTTTCTTGGTTCTTCCGGGGTGCAGGCTTCTGGTGGAAAAGGTATGAGTAAGAAGGTTTCTGTGTTGTGCAAGCAGATAGAGGATATCAGGAAGAGTGAAGAGACGGCTTGCAAAGAGGTTGAGTGTATGAAGGAGAAGATGGTGTCGCATGAGGCGCTGGATAATATGCATAGCCAGATTGATAAGCTGCTGGCTAAAGTAAGAGTGATTAGTGTTGATGAGGCTAAGCTTAAAGAGGATATTGTTAAAGGGATTGATGTTGATGAGAAGGTTAAGAAGCTGGTGGATGCTAAAGTGAAGGAGTTGAGAGAGGCGCAGGATTCTAAAATTGCTGCAAAGACCAATAAGAGGATGGATGATATTGAGAAGGAGATTAAGTCTGTTTCGAAAGATAAGGAGGCAGATAAGGTCGGT
>DAOWAN010000140.1 GCA_030634545.1 Candidatus Nanohalarchaeota archaeon | reverse complement strand
CCTATCTGACTTTTTTCTGGACTTTCCAGATTATACTTATGTCTCAATTCAATATATTTACCCCAAAATTTCTCTAAGAGACTATAATTATTACTTCTCTTCCTTTCTAACCCAAAATCATATATTTCTCCATGATCACTTATCAGAAATAGAAATCCACCTTTTTTTGTCACCCTCACAACTTCCTTTATTGCTTCTTTCCATTCAGGAATAGAATGTAGAACTGAGCTAATCATAGAGATGTCAAAAAAATTATCTTGAAATTCAATTTTTGATAAATCAGATTTTATGACTTCTAAATGTCCTATTTTTCTTTTTGATATTCTTTCTTTCAATACTTCTAGCATCTCTTCTGATTTGTCAATACCGATAACGTTTATAGAATTGAATTCCTCTAATAATGGGATAGATATTCTACCAGTTCCACATCCGGCGTCCAATATTATTTTATCTTTCAAAGGGACAATGTCAGATATTTTTTTGAACAAGTCAATTATTACTTCTTTATCTAGTGGTCTGCCTAATTCGTAATTGATTGCCAATTGCCTTTTATTCCATTCAGTCATATTACCATATAGATTAAGGTGATATTAATAATTTGGTCGTTGAAACGCCCACCTTTCCTTCTTTCCCATAATGTCTATTTGAACGTCATTGTATGGTATTTTTCTTAATTGAATTTAACATATGCGATTAAATCACGTTTCCTGAAAGAAATCAATTAATTTAAACAATAGAAAATCATCCACATGAACGTACCTTTTTATGATTTCATGAACAATAAAGACACCATGACAGAAAACACAGCAACTGCATCTGCTCCGGGAAACATATTCTTCTTCGGCGAATTCGCAGTAATCTACAACAAGCCCTGCATAGTAGCATCCGTAGACCAAAGAACAAAAGTCACAGCAACAAAGGCAACCACCGGCAAAGTAACCATAGAATCCGCTGCATTCGGAACCGCAACAGCAGTACTTGGAAAGACGCTTCACACCTACGAAAGCAAATCCCCCGAACTATACCCTCTTCTTGACTTTATCTCAGACCTGGTCCAGAAACTAAAGCTCACACAAGGCATCAACCTGAAAATCACATCCGACATCCCAGTAAACTCCGGCATGAGCAGCTCAACAGCCGTATTTTGCTCAATACTTAAAGCACTCTCAGAAATATCAGGCAAAACCATAGACAACAAAGACTACTTTGACTGGATATACCCGCACCAGGTAAAGATACACGGCGGCAAAGCATCAGGAAGCGAAATAATATCCTCATCCGTAGGCGGCTTTAACACAGTAAAAAAGATACAGGACAAAATCACATTCAACTCACTAGGCAAACACAACCTGAGCGTCGTCATAGCAGACACAAAAGTATCAGCACCCACATCACAAACAGTCGGCTATCATCTCCCAAGCATGGAAGCGCGCTTCCCCTCAATGGTAAAAGGCATCTTCAACAATATAGAGAAACTCACCCTCGACGCCAAAATAGCAATCCAAAACAATGACCTTGAAGAAATAGGACACCTCATGAACGAAAACCAGTCACTTCTATCAAAACTCGGAATGTCCCACCCCAAACTCGACGACTGCATCTCAGCTGCCATAAGCGCAGGCGCCTTAGGCGCAAAACTATCCGGCGGCGGTTGGGGCGGCATAATGGTCGCACTCTGCTACCCTAAAGACATGGACAAAGTAGCTGACGCCCTAAAAGAAACCGGCGCAGACGTAATCAGGACAAAAATCGGCGTCAAAGGCGTGAAAATAGAGTGATTATCCCTTTCTCAGCGCAGGCATCACAATACTAACATAATTATTCACAAGAACCAGAATCATAGGTCCGATAAATATCCCGCTGACACCAAACACCATCGGTCCGAAAATATATGAAAGCATCATAGCTCCCGTATGAATCCCCTTTGCAGAAACAAAAGGTCTAAGCGCAAAATCAGGAATCATATCAACAACAATATTCACAGCACCAAGAAATGCCAGAATATAGACTGCATCACTAAAAAGAGAACCTGCAACAAACGAATTAATCGCAAGATAAACACTCGTCGGAATCCACACAAGCTTCACCCCAATCATCGGCACAAGACTGGCAGCACCTGTAAGTATTCCAAGAAGAATAGGATACGGCAAAAGCAAATGCGCAGGCGTATACATATTAAACACACTATATACTCCAATCGCAAGCACCGCAGTAATGATCGCATTCAGTATATTCCCTAGAAACACCATCGAAAGCGCCTTATCAACAGAACTAAAATAGTCATGTGCAACCTTCTGGCTATAAAAAATATTTTTAAGCATAGATTGTCTCAACTTATCCCCATCTTTCAGAAGATAAAACGATATAAGAAACACCAAAAATATATTGAACACAAACCCGAAAAAAGAAAAAAAGTATCCTAACGACTGGTTAAACAAGCTAAAAACAGACGAAGTAACCTCCCTGTCCCGCGCAATATTTGAAAGCGAACCCATAGGATTACTGATATCCCCGCTGATGTTTATCTTATCTGTAATCATATCAAAATAATGCGACTTCTCTTCATCCGGGATACTCTGTGCATATCTGGCAACCTCAATAGTCCCGATATTCAAAGTATACACAGCAATACCGATAATCGGCAATATCACAATAACAAGCGAAAAAATCGCAGAAAACATCCTCCACCGTGTAATCCTCCGCACAATACTGTAAAACGGTCGTGCAATATAATAGATAAAAAGAGAATACACAAACACATCCCTGAAAGGCGCAACAAGCAAAAACAAGACTATCGCAAGAACAATCCCATAATAGCTCCAGACCTGATTTTTTCCATCCATAAACAATTACTACTTGACCCCAATCATTTATAAGTTATACTAACAAATAAGAATGTGATGACCATGAACAGCGACCTTGAACAAAAACTAATAACCGGAAAAATAAAACTGCACGACCTCGACAAACTGGTAACCCCAAAAGAAGCAACCGCCATCCGGCGCCGCGCAATCGAGAAACTCACAGACACAACCCTAAAAAACATAAGCCAACACACAATAGACACAGAAACAGCATGCAAAAAAAACATAGAAAACATGCTCGGCGCAACACAAGTCCCATTAGGCATAGCAGGACCCCTAAAAATCAACGGCGAACATGCAAAAGGCACATACTACATCCCGCTTGCAACAACAGAAGGCGCACTCGTCGCATCCACAAGCCGCGGCACAAAAGCAGTCACCGCATCCGGCGGCGCAACAGTCTACGCACAGAACAAAGGCATGACACGCGCCCCCGTATTTCGCACATCAGGACTCAAAGAATCAAAAGAACTCGTCGAATGGACACAAAAAAACTTCGCGCGCATAAAAAAAGTCGCAGAAAGCACAACCCGCTACGGAAAACTAACAGAAATACAGCCATGGATAGTAGGAAGAAACGTATACTTAAGATTCGTCTTTGACACAAAAGACGCCATGGGCATGAACATGGCAGTAATAGCCTGCGACGCAGTAATAAGAGAACTCATAGACAAAGAAACAGACGCCAAATGCATAAGCCTCTCAGGCAACGTCTGCACAGACAAAAAGCCATCCGCAATCAACTTCATCTCAGGAAGAGGAAAAAGCGTACATGCAGAAGCAATAATCAAAAAAGAGACATTAAAAGATGTCCTAAAAACCACAGCAAAACACATATTTGAAGTAAACTATCGAAAAAACCTCCTGGGCTCAGCAGTAGCCTCAAGCCTTGGATTCAACGCCCATTACGGAAACATCGCAGGAGCCATATTCCTTGCAACCGGACAAGACATAGCCCACATAACAGAAGCAGCAATGGGTATCACAACCTGCGAAATGCTTGATGACGACCTCTACATCTCAGTCTACATCCCAAACCTCAACGTAGGCACAGTAGGCGGTGGCACATCATTAGGCACCCAGAAAGAAGCACTTAACATCCTCGGCGTATCAGGTCCTGCAAAGAACCCAGGTGAAAACGCCCACAAGCTGGCTGAAATAACCGGCGCAGCAATACTCTGCGGCGAACTCTCACTTCTTTCTGCATTCACATCAAGAGACGTAGCAAAAGCGCACATAGAACACGGCAGAGGCAAATAATCTTTTCAGGTGCTTGTAGATGCATCCCCAAAAAACCCAGTACCACAAGATACTGTTAGACTTCATACTCGGCGGACTCCTGATTTCTATCGCACTCCTGATATCCGACATACTAGGACCCCTTGTAGGCGGAGGATTCGCAGCCCTTCCCATAAGAGTAGGCGCAACAATCTTCATAGCAGGCGTCTCCGGAGGAGAGGCAATCGCATACGAGATGTCAAAAGGCGCCCTAAGCGGTCTCTTTGGCGCCTTTGCCTTTGCACT
>DAOWAN010000020.1 GCA_030634545.1 Candidatus Nanohalarchaeota archaeon | reverse complement strand
GAGAGCTATGCAGCCACTTCTTTATCCATACCAGGGGAAAGAGACGTGGGTGGTTCCTATTCTTTATACGGGGGGAGAGTTTGCGGGTATGAAGCTTGTTGCTGTAGGGTTTGTTGATGCAGATACTGAGAAGGTTACGATTATGAGGGCAGAGGATGAGGTTGGGGGGGCTGATTCTGTGGGGCAGGCATCGTCTAAAGAGGAGTTGATTGCGGAGTACAGGAAGTATAGGGATGAGATTTCTGTTAGGCTTGAGAAGATTGATGATATTGTTGATGCGCTTTCTGAGAAAGAATGATTTGGAGAGGATTGTTATTTCAGAAGAAAATGGAAGATACGGGGTATCTAAGAATTCGAAGTTGATGCAGAAAGTTATTATCTGTGTTTTTTTGCTGTTTTTCGGAATCATAATTATAGGATTTATTGCAGATAAGTTAATTGTTATTGATGTTGATGAAAAAGATAAATCCTGTCAGGTGAATGAGGATTGTACTTCTGTTTATGCTGAATGTAAGTCAGAGTGTTATGGACAGCCTGTTAATAAATTGTATAAAGAAAAATATGGCTGGCTGCGCAAAATTAAGTGTCTGTTTCATGTTAATTTAGACTGGAAGATGTATGGCTGTCTTCCCCAACGTGAAGTGAAATGCGTTGAGAGTAAATGTGTGTCTGTTGTGATTCAATCTCTTACGGAAACACGTGAGTTTGAGGCTTTACGCCAGCATTGCGATGTCTTATGCACAAGATATGTAGAGAATAATTTCGCGGGACCGGAAGCATTGGCATATTGCGAGAAATACTTTGAGATTGACCTTGACAGAAACTGGAAGATTGTCGGTGAGGCAGAGATGCTGGAAGGCTACGGATTATGTGAAGACAGAGTATATTGTTTCAATATCAAAGAGTGCAGTTGGGGTTCAAGTCAGCGAAGCCGCCTGACGCCTGAGAGATGCAGAGATATTATGTGCGATGTTTATTCCAAGAAGTATGAGGATAATGTTACTGCCGCAGAATACATCCAGCAGAAGATTGAGTTCGGCTCATGCGATATGTATGATGAGGAAATATCATTTGAAGGAGGGGATGGTAAGATGGTATCGCTTGCAACATGGTGGATTGATAATTTCCAGGATGTTCATTGTTTGAGAAGATGATTCTGAAAATGTCTGATTTTGTGCAGATTATCTATGAGATGATTTTTTGTTGCCTTTCTTCTTTTTCTCTATGTTTTTTAGGTAGGTGTTTAGTTCCTGTTTTGATATGTGCCAGTTTCGGGATATTTTTGTTGCGCCTAGTTTTCCTGTACGCGCAAGGAGGCTCAGGTATTCCTGACTATAGGGTGTTACTTTTGCGGCGTCTCTTAGGAGGATTAGCTGGTTTTGGTCGCCTTGTTTTACGGGTTCCAATGCTTCAAGGTAGAGGGTCAGGGAGCGCTCGATTGATTGGGCGATGAAGTTTGTGAATGGTTTTATGTCTCCTCTGTCTGCTTTTTTCAGACGGTCGTAGTATTTTTTCCGGTCGTTGTTCAGGATGATTGCCGGAGGGTAGCCGGCTCTCATGAGTATCAGGTTCATGATGAGTCTTGAGGTCCTGCTGTTTCCGTCTGTGAATGGATGTATGTGTACCAGTTTATGGTGGGCTTGTGCTGCAAGGTCTATTGGGTGTGTCTTTTCTTTGTTGAGCCAGCTGATTAGTTCGGACATCTGCCGGTTTATTTTTACGGGGTCCGGGGGGGTGAAGACTGCGCCTGGTATGCGCACGCGTACGCTTCGGTAAGTTCCTGCATCGGTGTCGCTTATTCCTTTGAGGATGAGTGCATGTATTTTTTTTATTGTGTCTTGAGTTATTGGAGATTTTGTTTTTACCATGGTTTCAATGCGGTCTATGGCTTCTTTGTGATTTATTGCCTCAAAGTGTTCTCTTAAGGGCTTTCCTTTTACTGTAAGACCTGTTTCGAGTATGAGGCGGGTCTCGTTTAGTGTGAGGCTGTTTCCTTCTATTGCGTTTGAGTTATAGGTCCATTCTAGGGCGAAGCGTTCTTTGAGTTTTTGCAGGGCTGATTTTGAGAGAGGTCTGATTCGGTTCATGCGTTTCTTTTTTTGTGTGATGCGCTCAAGCATTCTTGTGTCAATCAATGTGGTTGTCATGGTTTTCACTGTATCGGATAGTGAGATTATTAGTTATCCGATATTTATATGTGTTGCGCGGTGGGTAGTATGTCTTTTATGCTTATGATTTTTAGGTTGAATATATTTTTTCTGAGGTTGGGTTTATGGGACAATCGGTAAATATATAGTTGTTGGGATAATGTCTGGGGATGAGGGATATTGTTTTAATGTGTTTTGTGCTGTTTGGGGTTCTTGTTTTTTTTGTCTGCATGCCTTTTGTTTCTGCCACAACTGAGGTTTATGATGTATGGATTGAGATTGATGCGCATGAGAATTTTACGCTTGATAAGTCGAATAGCTATAAGGTCATTATCAGGAGTAATGAGAGTGTCTCTTCGGGGGTCAATGTGACTGTTGTGCGCGAGATTTTTGATGATGATAATGTTGTTGTTTACAGGAAAGACGGGAGGTATAGTTTTAAGAGCAGGGTTACGAAGACTTTCCAGTGGATGCCGAAGAACCATGGGAATTATACGATATGTGCGAATATTGCTTCTGTTTCTGTTAATGATTCCAGTGCGGATGATAACCGGGTGTGCAGTGAGATTTATGTTTTGAATGTCACGGTTCCTGATGAGGATGAGGGAGGGGTTTTTGGGAATTTTTCGTGTGATCTTTCGGTCAGTGTGTCTACTAAAAGGTTTTTTTATGAGTCTGGTGAGTCGCTTGGGATTAAGATTCTTATAGAGGATGTCAATCATTCGGGGGTTGAGCATGGGTTTGTTCTTGCTTACTGGATTGAGGATCTGTTTGGGAATGTTGTGAAGGCGCGATATGAGAAGAGTTATGTCATTAATCTTTCTGAGACGAGGTCATATAATCCAAGGGCAGCAGGTATTTCTGATTCTGAGGCGTATGTTGTGAAGGCAGAGGTTGTTGATGCAGGGTGTAATGATACGAATTTTTTGAATGATTTTAATGAGACTATGATTCTTGTGAAGGGTGCTTCGGTGGAGGGGGATGCGCGGGGGGAATCATGGATTGATATTACGAAGGTGAGTCCGGAGAAGACTACGTTTGGGGATATTATTTCTGTTAGTGTTGATGCGATGCGCGGGGATACTTCGAAGTATTCTCTTTCTGTGTGGATGGAGCGACCTTCTGATGGGTTTGATGTGAGTGAGAAGTCTACTGTTCATCTGAAGAATAAGAATACGGAGTATTCGCTTAAGGTTCCGGTTGTTGTTAAGTCGAATTGCAATGGGAGGTATAAGGATGGCAAGTATGAGCTTATTGTCGAGGGATTCGGTGTGCGGGAGACTAAGATGATTCGGCTTTCAGGGGTGTCGTCTTCTTTGTGCAAGACTAAGACTGTGACAAAGTACAAGGATACGGTGAAGAGGGAGACTGTGTTTATTGGCGGGGATGATGCTGAAAAGGCTGCGGAGGTTTCGGAGTTTGAGTTGGTGTTTGTTTCGGGGGAGGAGAATGTTTCTTTTGGCGGTGAGTTTTTGACTGAGGTTGAGATGCGCAATAATAAGGGGGTTTCTGTAAATGTGAGTGTCTATAGTTATGTGATTGACGGCAGGACGCGGCTGAGTGAGGGGCTTTCGGATGAGGAGGGGGTGTGGAAGAAGTCGTGGACTGGGAATGAGAGGGAGTTGTCGATTGATGATAGAGGGGTTGTCCGGGTTAATCTTACTAACAGGATGCAGAGGAATGTGACGGGGAATTATACGCTGAAGGTGAAGGTTCGGGGTGATTTTGAGGATGAAATTGCGCGGGAGATTAATGTTGTTGAGGCGGTGGTTTTGGATGATTTTTTTGGGGTGTGGTGTAATGCTACGGAGAGGAAGACGTATTTGTTTTTGGATAATGGAGAGGATCATGAGAGGGAGGTTGTTGTGCTGTCGTCTGGCATTTCGGGGGTGGAAAAGAGGGTTTCTGTTGATAAGGGGGAGAGGAAGCAGATTGCTTATTTTGGGAGGGTTGATGAGTTTGTTGTTGAGTATGAGGGGGAGAAAGTTGTGTGCAGACCTGAGCATGAGGAGTATGATGAGGAGCTTGAGACCAGGGTGGGTAATGAGGTGGTGAAGGTGTCGTTTGTTGATAGGGTTATTGAGCGGGTTAGGTTGTTTTTTAGGTGGAATTAGGGATTAGATTAGGTGTGAAACAGAACAGTGTTTATGAATGGAATGTATTGAGTATTGAAAGTGTAATACAGTTATTTTATGAATATTGAAAGTATTTTGCACTTTTTGAGTGAATGTTATGTTCTGTTCAAATACTGGAATTTGAAGAAAACAGTATTTTGAGAGTCAGAATATTTCAAAAGTGCCGCAGTATTTTTATGTGAAATTGTAACGCTAGAATAGTTAAATTTATGGAACAGATATATATATATACACTAGTTACGAATACATATTATTAATCACTTTTGTGATGAGGGTCGGGTAGAGTATATTAGTCATGAAAAAGAGATACTTTTGGATGAATACATATTTATATAGTAATTTCACCCATAGTGTAATATCCCTTTTGTGATGATAGAATGCGTAGACAATACGAGTCATGAAAAATAAATTGTTTACGGATATGACATTGAAGAAAGTACGCGCATAGATACGTAGATACATATATAGTACAAATCATAAAAGTGATATATGATGAAAGATACTAAGATCAAAAGAATAAAAACAGGAATTCCTAAACTAGATAGTTTAGTTGAGGGCGGCTTTCCAAAAGGATCGATAATTTTGATAACAGGTCCACCTGGATCAGGAAAAACAATCCTAGGTCTCCAATATCTATATAATGGCGCAACATTACACGGAGATAAAGGGTCTTTTATTTCTTTTGAAATGCCACTGGATGAAATTTATTTACAATCAAGCCAAATGGGATGGAATTTAAAAGATGTTGACAATAGGATAGATGTTTCCTTTGTTAAGAGCATATATCAAATGACTGGATCGTCAATATTAGAGCCGATAGTAAAGACGATAAAGGAAAGTGGATCAAAGAGGGTTGTCTTTGATTCTTCAAATTCTTTTTTTGATTTTTTTATACCAAAAACTTTAAAATCACAGCCTTATCTTGGAAGCGCAGGATATAATACATTGGTCAGATATGCAGCTTCTTATTTGATTGGAGAGTTGAGGAAGTTAGATGCCACAATCATTTTGATTTCTAACTCCTGTCCGGATAAAGATAGCGGAAGTTACAGCTATGATGGTGTTTCTGATTACCTGTGTGATGGAATTATCAATCTTAATTATCTCAATATGGGTGGCGAGCAATTAATGAGTCTGGAAATACCAAAGATGAGGCTTACAGCTCAAGAGAAGGAGTTCATCCCGTATAAGATAACTAATAAAGGGATTGTTTTGAATACTACGGAGAAATCAAGTTTATTGATGAAGTGAAATATCAAACAAGGTGTGGTCGTTTTATGGGGATAGGTCTTATTGGAAAGTTGTTGATGACAAGGCAGATTACGATGGAGGGCGGAGTGATAAAAATCAAAGGTATCTCTTTTGTACTTTTGCCATCCTTTTTTATTGAAGAGCTTTCATACTATTTTATTAAGAACAAAAAGATTCCGCAATTATATATTCTGGCGTGGTTCTGGGGTTATGTTCTTGTAGATCAGATAAAGAATCGTTTTAATCTTAAAAAACCTGAAGAGATTTACCGCATAGGCATGGATCTTATTGAAGCCATGGGCATTGGTCTTTATAGGACGCATCACTATGAACTTGGTAAGTTTACAAACTACACCATCCCCAATAATCCCTTAGTTGAAAAGTTAATTACAAAAGAGATAGGTTTGCAGCACTATGATATTTTTATTGCAGGATTCATGGCAGGTGGAGGCAGTCATGTGCATGGTCAGCCGTGCCAGTGTGTTGAATTGTTATGCAGAGCAAATGGAGATGCAAAATGTGATTTCCTAACTGGGACAGAGAAAGAGTTAATATCCAGAAAACTATGGCAAATAGCAGTTAAGCGCTATGATTTAAACAAGATATATCCAATCCAGAAAAAGATATTCAATAAATGCACAGATGAGAACAAGGAACAGGTTTTATCTGAGATCATGGATTTGATTTAAGGTTATTGTCTGTAATCAGATAATCCCAACATAACAAAAATACAAAATACCAGAAATACCCATAATCTCTAGGTATTTCACAAATTCCTAAATTCTACTTTGGCAACGATGATTTTTCAAGTGGACGACACAAGTCGTTTTCTTGAATACTACATAAAAAACATAGCCCCTAAGATTCAGGGAATTTAGGATATTCGAATTTAGCAAAGAAGGAATTAAGCATCTAAATATTTTCAATGCATTAAGGGGGCTAATAAAAATGAAAAACATAAAAAAGGAATATGAATCAACTGTTCAAGATACATTGCACGAGTTAAATATTGTTCTTGATGAATTAATGATTGAAAATCCTGAAATTTCCGGGATATTGAAAGAAATAACTCATTCATCAGTCAATCAACTGACGGAGAAGTGGATTTCCGGCAGGAAATATGTACGCACATATTTTATAAAAAAAGCTCTTATAAATTATCCGAAGAAAGGACTGTCCCTTTCAATACAGCTGGATGTTATTGTGAATATCCTTGATGACCTGCTGGATGAAGAACTCAAGAAAATGGAAAAAGTATTGTACATTGTGGAATTCCTCCGCGTCTTTGCCATATTCAATAAGACACGTATAAATCCTAAAATCTCAAAAGCAATAGCCAAATATTTCAATGAACTGATATGTATCGCGGTTCTGGAAGATGTCTTCTATAAAATGATTGAGAACTGCCATGAGGATGATGAAATAATCAACAATCTGATAAAAGTATATGACTGCAGGAGCAATGATATAGATATATTTGCGCAGATACCGTTGTTTGAGATTTATGGAGGAGTAAATAAAGAAGTATCAAAAATAATAACCGCTGCAAGATATTTCAGGGCGATAAATCTTCTTAAAAAAGATTTGGGTGATATAAATCATGACATAGAGCATAATACGACTTCTGTTATCCTAATACTTCGTGAAAATGACAGAATAGACTATAAATCCATCCTAAATAAATTTTCAGACCATTATCTAGATGAGTTCTCAAAATTGAAGTCATCGAAAAAGGATATTCAGACATCAATATCAAATTTTGAAAAATTAGCAATAAAAGATGTTGCTGAGTTCAAAAAAAAACTTGAGGATATTAGCAATGGACCACATTAGTATGCCTAAAAGAATTTAATATACTCTCTTTTGAGGATTTTTCTCAGAGAAGTTGTGAATATTGTCCAAAAGTCGCAAAACTACATAAAGGATGTTTTGCGTATAATTTAGTGTTGGTAATTAGCAGAGCATTTAATGTTATAGTTAGCGCCGTTAGTAAATTGACAAAGTTAACAAACAATCAAGAGGCGCTAATCTATATGGAAAAGACATTAGTCCAAAAAGTTATGTCTTTTACTATAATTGTGAGTTATATGGATGAAATTGATTTTGAGGGTCTTGGTAAGGTTGTGATGAAGAGCAAGAGCGCTACTTTTATTGAAGTGGATGTTTCTGATCTTAGAAGAGTGCTGACTAAGCTGCGCCTGTCGGGGGTCAAAAGACTGATGACAATAACAGGAGTAGATAATGGGCGCGATATTGAGGTCATCTATCATTTTGATTATGATTATCATATTATCAATGTCAAGACGAGGATTGAACGTGAGGATTCTAAGATTGAGTCTATCATCACAATATATTCTGGTGCCAAGCTGTTTGAGAGGGAGCTTGCGGAGATGCTTGATGTGCGCATCGAGGGCAACAGGGAGCCTCAGAATGTGTTTTTGTGCGAGGGGTCGCCTAAGGCACCGCTTAGGAAGAAGGATGAGGGTAAGATGAAAGAAGAGTGTGTTGATTGATATGAAGAAGACTACTACGATCCCAATTGGTCCGCAGCATCCTGCGCTGATTGAGCCTGAGTATCTTAAGGTCTCGGTTGACGGGGAGACTATTGTTGATGTTGATATTCAGCTTGGTTATATTCATCGCGGTATTGAGCGGCTTATGCAGGACAGAAATTACGTACAGAATATTTTTGTTGCAGAGAGGATGTGCGGGATTTGTTCTGCTTCGCATACTGTTACGTATTCGATGGCTGTTGAGAACCTGATTGGCGGTGTGGAGGTTCCTATGCGTGCCAAGTATATTCGAAGTATTGTTCTTGAGCTTGAGCGGCTGCATTCGCATCTTTTGTGGGTGGGGGTTGCAGGCTATGAGATAGGTATTGATACGGTTTTTATGAGTGCGTGGAAGGACCGCGAGTTCGTTATGGATCTGCTTGAGCAGATTAGCGGCAACAGGGTGAATTACGGGATGAGTACTGTTGGCGGTGTTCGGCGTGATATTTCTTCTGAGATTGTTCTGAAAATCATGAAGGTCATGGATGTTGTTTCTAAACGTGCTGATTATTATGCGGATGTGTTTTTGAATGATAAGGTTATCCTTACAAGGACCGAGGGAATCGGTGTGCTTAATCGCGCTGATGCTGAGAAGTTTTCGGCTGTCGGACCTACGCTTCGAGCGTGCGGAGTTGATTATGATATCAGGAGGGAGGGTTATGCTGCTTATGATGAGGTTGAGTGGGAGCCGGTGACTTCCAAGAAGGGGGATGTGCAGGCTAAGGCGGTTGTCCGGCTGGGAGAGGTTAAGATGTCTGCATCGATTATCAAGCAGTGTGTCTCTAAGATGCCTGCCGGAGATATCAGGGTGAAGGTTGCGCCTAATGTTTCTGTTAATGAGGCTGTTGCGCGGATTGAGGCGCCGAGGGGTGAGCTTTTTTATTATGCACGGTCTAATGGGAGTGATAAGCCTGAGCGCGTGAGGATAAGGACGCCTACTTATTCGAATATTCTTACGCTGAAGCCTACATTGATTGGTCAGCAACTTGCTGATCTTCCGATTGTTGTTGCAGCTATTGATCCATGTTTCGCGTGTACTGACAGGGTTGCGCTGGTTGATGTGAATAAGGGAGATGAGAAGGTTGTTGATGGGAGTTATTTCAGGAAGTTTGAGAGGAAATGATGTTGCCTGTGGAAGGTATTGTGCGGGTTTTAGGTTTAAATGCATAGCCAGGGCATGAAAGAAATTATAGTTGAAGACATAACTATTTGGACAATGTCTTCACCATATAGATTAACGTCTCTTGGTTTTTGGTTAAATTTGTCAATTTAGTAACGACGTTAACTATAGCAAACAGTACCAAGAGAGAATATTCTTTATTGAGAGAAAGTAAGGCGCTGATGTGCGCCATTAATAGCATCGATATATCCGGATATCTAGAAGATGTCCTTCTCAGAAACAATGATAAAATCGCCGACTGATTTCACTGCTGAAAAAGGTATCAGTATACGACCGTTATCATCCTGCTGAAGCTGTAGTTCTGAAGTTGCCTTGGTAGGATCAACCAGCAAAATATTCATAAGCTCGCCGGTATCTGCAATAAAACTAACATCTCCTGCCCGCCCAAATTTCCTGCCAGTTTCATCACTGACAATGGTCTTTCCAATAAACTCTTTTCCTCTAATCTTCATATCCTGAATCACAATTATCACCTGCATAATACCTGAATAGCAATCATCTGCATCTATTCATTATATACACCCAAAAACTTAATAAACCTATAGTTACCTATAACCCTCACAAAAAAAAGACGATTGCTGTTGTAATAATCCCACCGCTTAAAGTGGCGCTGAAATTCACTGAGCCGTTTGTCATAACGCCTCTGTTCTCAAAACCAAGTCCCAGAAGACTATCAACAACAGACCCCAGTACACCACCCATAACCACTGCAAAAAACAGGACATATGCTGAAACACCAGGCAGTGCAAAACTGCTATAAAATACTAAAGAAAGCGAAGCGATAATCACGCTGCCGCCAATAGATGCAAGTGTACCTAGTTTAGTCACACCACCGTTCAATCCGGACTCTACTTTTTTTCGCGGGTTTGTTATCAGTACAGGCGCCTCTTTCGATAGTTTGCCTATCTCAGATGCAAGAGTATCAGAGAGCGCTGCTGAGATGCTTCCAAGATAAAAGTAAGGCAGTCCAAGAACTGCACTCATAAACGGAACAATGCCATTCGATAGTACATTATCTGCACCGCGAGATTCGTGCTTCTCTTTATCTTTCCCGCGCCCGCATCGTGTCGCATACAGTGAAGTCACAAGAAATGTAAAAAGTACCGTGATCCACTCTACTCCGCAAAGGCGCCATATCACAAGCCCGTATACACAAGAAAGAGCAATGGCTGTCAAATCAAATGATTTTGTCTGCAAAAGAAGAACAGCAAAAAGACCAATAACAAAAAATTCTATCATATCGCCCGCCTATTATGCATCTATCAGCACACTTTTAATTTTCACAGTGACATTGTATTTATATGAGCGCCCCTGCCTTTGGCGTGAGACAAGATTTCCTGCCTCAAGCCGCTTTAAAATATTGTTTACTGCACGAAGTGCATGAACTTTTGACTTGTAATCGGAAATATCCATCTTTTCGACAAGTTCGCCGGGAGTCACACCGTTTGATTTTGAGATTATTTCAATAAGCTCTGCCTGCTTATCTGTAAGAGAGGACATCATCTCCCCGGCATCTATTATCGTGTCTATTTCAACTTTATCTTTAAAATAGGAGATATCAATCATCTCTGTGTTTCGCTCAATTGCCTGATGAACTAGATGATTACATAACTTGATGACTTCCCGCGGAAAGCCTCCGGTTCGCTCATAGATTTCATTAATGGTATCATATGTAAATGGATCAAGATTATGCCCGCCTGCACTTTCAATCCTCTTTCTTATAAGTTCAATTGTCTCATCCTTGTTCAGTGTGCCAAGTTCGATATCAAGAGTGATTCTCTGCTTCAATGTCTCAAGTTTTGAAAGATGAGTTTCCCTGAAAACAGGAAGTCCTGCAAGTACCAGAGTAGCGCCTGTGATCTGGTCTGTAATCGCTCTCATCCATTCAAGAACAGTGAGATTGGTCTCATGGACCTCGTCAACCAGGAACAAAAGCGGTTTTCCTTTATGTCTGCGGTTTATCTCCTCTGCCAGATTATAGATTGTTGTTCTGTCACGCCTGAAAATGCGCTCTAACACATTAGGTCGAAGAATCGTCGATTGGAAAATACCCACAAACTCATCCTGTGCCCTCGGTGGTTTTGGCAGGTACACGGGGAAATACTTATCTGATAGATATTTGAGCAGAGTAGTCTTTCCGGAACCGGTAGGTCCTGTAATCAGCACATATTTCTGGGACTCATCAATATTTTTTACAAGCTTTTCGACTTTATCTTTATGCCCTACCATCAATCCGGGCTGGATATCCAGTATAAATGGATTCTTTGTCCATCCTATTTTCAAATACCAGGGATTAACTTCATGCGCATTCATGAAATCACGTGTAAAAACATTTAAACAACACCAATACAATATGTAGTTCACATGAAAGTATAAATAGCTTTTGATAGAGTTGATACTATATGCGTTGTTTTATTGCCATTGACATCCCAGAAGAGATCAGAAAATATATAGATTCAATACAAAAATCATTCGAATACGAAAACATAAGTCTTGTCAATACAAAACAGAGCCATTGCACTCTTATCTTCCTTGGCGAGATAGATGAAGCTCAGGTGCAGGAAACCAAAAGCATCCTGGAACAAACCGCGACACGCAATTATTCTGTGAAATGTCAACTCAAATGCATAGGCGTATTTCCAGATCGCAACGATATTAAAGTCATCTGGACAGGGATATATCCGAAAGACCAGTTAGCGACTATCCAAAAATCGCTGGAGATAGAGCTAACTAAAACAGGGATATACAACTCGCCTGCTCATCAGCAATTTACGCCACACATAACCATTGGCCGTGTAAGAGACTCAAGACATAAACAGGACATTCTTGACGAAATAGAGAAAAATAGGTCATTTAAAACACAATATTTTAAAATAAATGAACTGAAACTAAAACAAAGTGTACTTTTACCCAGAGGTCCCAAATATGATGATATCGCCGCATACAAACTTCGTGAACCTGCGTGAAATTACTCTTGACGAGCGCTCAATAAAAAAGATTTGCGTACTCCTGTCGTTTTTGGGGCTTGCAATAATCTATATTATGGAGATTTCCACTACAATAGCATCTACTCAAATAAGCGAGATAACAAATGATAATATCGGAGAGTATGTCAAAGCATGCGGTATTGTTGATAAAAAATACGTCACAGAGAAAGGTCATATATTCTTTAATCTGAAAGAGAATTCAAGTATCAAAGTCGTAATTTTCAAAAACAACAATAATCCAACACCTCCTGAAAAAATAGAAAACAACAAACCTCTGTGCGTTGAAGGTACTGTTAAATTATACAAAGGGGAACTGGAAATCATATGTGACCGTCTGCTTACAGATTCACGTGAATAATCTATATATAGTAAACGTCATAACTTTCTGGACTAATGACGTTTCCATATAGATTGACGCCTCTTGGTTTTTGGCGATATTTGTTCATTTAGTAACGACGTCAACTACACCATGACGGACTTTCACAGCAACACCTTCTTCAAAAGACTTCATCTCATGTAAGTTCATGAGCGCAGTGCCGCAGGCAATAAATTCACCCTTGTCGTCGGTGACAAATACTTCGTCTCCTGGTCGGATTCTTTCATCACCATCAACAACAAACTTGCAGAAAACACTCTTCCCTTCTTTTGCAAACGGGACAGCATCGTCATCTATCCGGACACAATATGTGCCTTTTGGAGTATGATTCATAATCTCCTGCGCGCCATAAACAGAGGGTATGAAAAGCCCGTCATTCGCCCGCAGAGTTCCAAGCAGGTTCCCGCCCTTGACAATTGTCCTGATGCGCCCTGTGCTTTTTGAGTGGATAATTTCCACATCCTTTGAAATTACTTTCTCTGCTCCTGCACCGTACTGGTACTCAAGTACGGTCTTTACAGTGTCGCGAGAGTCCGCGCACTTTTTAGATTCGCCGGCATCATCTATCAGCACACATTGTCCGACAGGATATGTTCCTGAAAGACCACATGGCACCTTAATGCCCTGCCATTCAAATACATCATCCAGGTTCATCTGTTTTACACGCTGTTTCACGCGAAATATTTCCGGGCGGTGACGGCTCTCTGAGCCGGTCTCAAAATATGCTTTTTTGCAGCTTACAGGCACAACAGTCTCAAGATACCTGTTGTACTTTCTCATTCTTCGATATGCCTCAATAAGATGCGGATGCGCCCTGATTCTCTGCTCAACAAGTTCCCACAGCGTGCCCTCACGGATAGCATGCCGAATTGTCTTTATTTCTTTAAATGTCTGGTAGAGGTTATGTTCTGCGAGCAATCGCTCATCAAGTTCTTTTGGTTCATATTTTGAACACACGGGACATTCACACGGCAGTTCATGAAGTTCACGCAAGTGCTCTGTCCCACGCTCAGTCATATACCTGTTGTCTTTTGCATAAAGGGCATAAGCTGCGCTGTCAAACATATCAACACCGCATGCAGCAAGAAGTGAAAATACCATAGGGTGCCCGCACCCGAATGCATGAACTGGTCTATCCGGTCTAAGATTCATCTTCACATTAAGGATAACATCGATCAGTTCCCTGAAACGGTACTGGCTCATCAAAGGCACAATGCCTCCTATAGCATAAATATCTGGTCGGATATTAGATACCTGCTTTGCTGCGCGTATGCGCAGCCTTTGATGCGCTCCGCCCTGTACTGGTCCGACAAGCAATTGCGAATCAACAAGTTCACGCGCCTCTTTGATGCGAGAGATTGTTTCGCTAAGCTTCTCTCTGGCAGTCTCCAAAGAATCATTTGGCTCAGTAAAAAGGTCAAGCGGCGTTATGATATCAGAGCCAATCTTCTTCTGGAATTCAAGAGTCTCGCTGGGCGTAATATCAACCTTTCCCCTGGAATGCATCTGGTAGGTCCCGCTGTCGGTGTATATGGGTCCTTTCCACTTAAAGTACTTATGCAGACCCTTTTTCTCAATCTCCTCCGCATGCCTGGATTTCCTTGCAATATATGCATTGGTTATAACAATCTCTGCCCCGAACTTCTTTTGAAGGTCCTTTACAGGAACAATCTGGTTATTCGGGTTTACTACAATCGCAATCTGGGGAGTATTCACAGTGTGTTTCTTTTTCCCGAACTGCCATCGGCATATTCGCCCGCCGGCGTCTCTTGATTTGATATCAAACATAATACCAAAGACCACAGACTAACTTTAAATAGGTTTTTGTATTCAATATAGCATATGGTATGGTACATCTTTGCTTTGGGCAGTGCAATATTCAGTACACTTGCTGCACTTACAGAAAAAAAGACGCTCATCAAAGTTCACGCCATGGAATTTTCATGCGCTCTTGCAATACTAAACTTTCTCTTTACACTGCCGCTCATATTTCTTGCAGATTTTAATATACCTCTATTCGTGCTTGCAGTCATGTATGGATCAAGCATCATCGCAACAATTGCATTTTTGTTCATCGCGAAGGCAGTCCGCCATATGGATATCTCTGTGGTGTCCCCTCTTCTGAACCTGAACCCTGCGATCCTGGCAACTCTAGCATACTTCATACTGGGAGAAAGGATATCGCATACACAAATTGCAGGAATATTGCTGATAATGACCGGAGCATATGTAATTGAGATCAACTGGCAAAAACACGGCATATTCGAACCTGTAAAGGCCATGTTCTCATCAAGGCACACGAGATACATCCTTTTGTCGTGCACCCTTTATGCCATATGCTCCATATGCGACAAATTTGTCCTGAATTACGTCACTCCATACACATATATTTTAGTAATGCATTTATTCATAGCAATAAACTTCATAGTTCTGATAAATCTGTTCTACGGCGGATTTAAAGATATATCTATTGGATTTCGCCATGCAGGCAAATCGATATTTCTGATTGCGTTATTCACAATAACATACCGCCTCCTTCAGGCATGGGCAGTATCCCTGACACTGGTCAGCCTTGTAATCCCAATAAAGCGTCTCTCTACCCTCTTTTCAACTCTTGCCGGTGGAAAAATATTCCACGAAAAAGGAACCAAAAAAAGAGTCATCGCATGCATAATTATGCTTGTTGGAGCATACCTGATAATCGCATGACGTTAGATGTGACTGTTTTGTAGGCGGGATACTGTCTATCAAATGAATTATATATCTACGGGTTAATCCAACTATTTCTTTGTGATGTGAATGGAAAAGAAAACGAAAAGTTGCGACAAAACAAAGCATGATGAGGTAAAGGTTACAAGAAAATTACTGAATTTGATTAGATTCGCAAGAAGAACAATAATCATTCATTTAAATGACTGTATCTTTAACCCTTAAATAATAAAAAGAGAGAGAGATTCATTTAATTTCTATCTCAATCTCTGCTTCAAGGTGAGGTTTAATTTTTTCGTAATAATATCCTTGTTCAGGCCAACAAGCTTCGGATTGTTCGCGAGACCATTCAAATATTTGATTATTGATTTCAGTACAGTTAATCTTTTCATCCTTCAATTCTCTGCAATCATAAACATAAATTGAATAATGATAGATTCCTCTAACTAAATATGAAAATGCAGCACTATTATAACTCTCTAAATTACGACCTGCGTTCATGAAAGGATGTATGTTCCTTCTAAACCCAGAATAACCATTCATTTCATTACTTACGGACATATTACAAATGAATCTTACTCCCTCTAATCCGGTTTCATCTTTGGGTATTTTTCTTGTCAGTTCAATTATTCCAAGTGTGTCAATGTCTTTATTATGATATTTATCTAAAACGCCATACAATGGCAGATCTTCCTTTTTTGGTATCTCATCAAACTGAAAAACTTGTTTTGAATTAACTGTAAATAAAGTCAGATCTTTGTAAGTCACTGAATAATCAGCGTTTTTTGGAGGACTCATATGCAAATCATATAATTCCCCCCAGCATTTTTCAGCTTTTTCATAATCGATATATTTTAAATCAGAATAAAGACAAATCATTTCTTTACCAATATATTCTTCTTGTAACTGGCGAGTATCTTCAATGTACTTTTCTTTAACTTTGCATAAACCTTTTTCCTTGCCTATAATTTCAAAGTAATACTTTCTAGAATACCCGTGGATGTGAGAGGAATATTCATCAATAAACGAAGCAGGTTTGCATTCAGCCATTGCCATGCTAAAGCAGGCAGAGTCTTTACATGTAGCACTTATGTTTTGTTCTTCAGAATCGTTTTTTTGTTGATTTATATCATTTGTACTTTCATTATTTTGATTAATGTTTTTAGAACATCCACTAATAATTACAAGAAATATAAATAATGATGTATAAACTAAAATTTTTTTATGCATATGGTTATTCTATTTGCAAGCATATATTTATGTAGGAATGAAAATAGCATGCATAATTTTTCCAGAATGATAGAGGAAAGGAATTCAATACTTCGCATCTCCGGTGCAGACACAGTCAGAGGAATGTGGTTTCCCCTGTGACATCCCTATTTTGATGCATCCAAAATCATAGTATATTGGCGAATATTTGTGAACCCTATACTTTTGGATTGTCAATTCAGATCTTATCTTGACTTTGTCACATTACAGGACGAATCGATTACGGGCGGCGATATGCCCTCAAACCGTATGGAGAAACAAAACCCGCATCGGATGCTTGAATGATTGGCTAATCTGACAAAGTCAAGTTATTATACAATCGAAAAAAGCTCATTTTCACGGAAATTTTACTCATACCTGCCACAGTTAAAGCTATAAAAAATTACATATCCAACAACAACTATGGTCTCCACTACTCACAAGCGCGAACAAAATTATACATTTATTCTTCTGGATGCAGATTATACAGTAATCAACAATATCCCTATTGTCCGCCTATATGGTCGCACAAAAGATGGGAAATCAATAATCGCTTTTGATAATACTTTTGAGCCTTATTTCTATGCACTTCCACAATCCGGCGCATTAAAATCACTTGAAGAAAAACTGAAAAATCTGAAAGTCATTACAGATACAGGCGAAGAAATCACAATTAAAAAAACTGAGACTTGCGAAAGAAATATCGGTACAGAAAAGGCAACTCTTCTCAAAATCTACTGCCACATACCAGGTCATGTCCCGAAGATGAAAGATGCAATCAAAGAATTGCCTGAACTGAATAAAAAATTTGAATTCGATGTCCTATTCTTTCGAAGGTATCTTATGGACAAGAATCTCACTCCGATGACATTTATAGAAACAACAGGGATGGAACCTGAACAATCACTAAAAGGTACTGTGACTGCGGACATTACCTTACTTGTATCATCAATCAAAAAAACAGAGCTATACGAATATACTCCAAAAATACTTGCATTTGATCTTGAGACTATGGAAGAAGGCGCAGGTATGAAAGTCATCCTTGCAAGCATCTATGCAGAAGGGGGATACAAAAAAGTCCTTGCATATGAAAAGGATAATTATTCTCATTCAATTATCTTAAAAGATGAAAAAGAACTACTGCAAAAGCTAATTGAAATTACAATCAAAAAAGATCCGGATATCATAGCAACCTACAATGGCGATGCTTTTGATATGCCTATTATCCATGAGCGCTCTAAAAAATACAAGATATCTCTTATCCCTGGTCGCGACAGGCGCGAGATAATCTTTAAGACGAGGGGCCGCACTACACCTGCAATTACACGCGGTCGCATCCACATAGATATCTTCCAGTTCATCTCTGTCATCATGAGGGCAACTATCAAATCTGAAGTGATGACACTTAATGCAGTTGCAAATGAACTTCTTGGTGAGCGCAAAAAAGAGATGACATGGGAGCAGATGAAAGAAAACTGGAAACATAAAAAAAACCTTGATAAATTCGCAGAATACTGTCTCCATGATTCGCGGCTTACATACAAATTATCTGAACTTATACTTCCTAATATCTTCGCACTGTCGCGGCTCACAGGGCAGGTACCTTCGGATGTATGCCGCATGACATACGGTCAGCTTGTAGAATCCTATGCAATGAGATGCGCATCAGAGATGAATATCATCATACCAAACAGACCTACAAGAGAAACAATTGAAGAGCGCCGCCGGACAGATGCATTCAAAGGAGCATTTGTGGTTGAGCCGAAACCCGGTCTCCATGAAAATATCGCAGTATTTGATTTTCGCTCACTATATCCATCAATCATAGTATCACACAATATAGACCCATCCACATTCATGTGCTCATGCTGCAAGACATCTACAAAAAACCGCGTCCCGGGCACAGACTACTATTTCTGCACCAAGAAAAAAGGGTTTGTCCCGCAGGTCCTTGATAGTATCATTAAAAAAAGAATTGAGATAAAAAAGAAAATGAAGAGCATTGAGCAGGGTACATCACAATATACTGATCTCTATGCTCAACAATACGCATTAAAAACGGTGTCAAATGCATTCTACGGGTATCTTGGTTTTGCAGGGTCACGATGGTACCGGCGTGAGTGCGGCGAATCAGTCACTGCTTTTGGAAGAGACTATATCCATAAGGTGATAGATCTTGCGAAAAAACATGGTTTTGAAGTAGTATATGGGGATACTGACAGCGTCTTTTTGAAACTCGTTGATACTGGTGCAGATCTTAAGAAGACTGCTAAAAAATACCTGAAAGAGGTCAATGGTGAACTCCCAGGAATTATGGAACTTGAATTTGAAGGAATATTTGTGCGCGGCATTTTCGTGCGCAAAAAGATTGGTGTCGGCGGTGCAAAAAAGCGTTATGCTCTGATAGATGATAAAGGCAATCTCACTATCCGCGGGTTTGAAAAAGTTAGAAGAGACTGGTCTAAACTATCGAAAGATACACAGGAGAAAGTCCTCAAACTTGTCTTAAGCGACAGAGTAGATGAGGCAGTCTCGCATGTAAAGGATGTTATTGCCTATATCAAAACAGGCAAGGTCGCACTTGAAGATCTTGGCATATACACATCTGTCAAAAGGGATCTAAAGGATTACAATCAGATTGGTCCACATGTCGCAGCAGCAAGAAAAGCTCAAAAAAGAGGTGTATCAATTACACCCGGTCAGACTATAAAATACATTGTTACATCATGTCCGGGCAGTATATCTGATAAAGCGGAACTAATACAGTTTGCAAAAGACTACGATAAAGATTACTATATAAAAAAGCAGATACTGCCTGCTGCAATGAGAGCGCTTTCGGTATTTGATATTACAGAAGATGAGTTGATTGGAAACGGAAAACAGACTTCTCTTTCATCGTTTGCTAAAAAATCATGACTGGCAAAAACTTTATCCTATATTGCTGCGAGGCTAGGGTTTTCTTTACAATAGGCTATCAATTGTTTTTTGAATTGTTCCAGGTGTTCTTTTGGGATGTAGCCGCCTGCCGCAGGAATGTGACCGCCTGCTTGCGAGTTTGGGATACCTTCAAGTGCGCTTTTTAGCATGTCGTTCATGGAGAATTTTGAGTCCTGGCGCCTGGCGGAGATGTCTATGCGGTTGTTGTGTTGTTCGAGTATCACTATGGTTTTATCCGGGTAGTGTTTTTGTGAGAGGATGTTTATCAAGCGCGATTTGAGCCTGTGTATTGGGGATATCTCGTAGATTATGAGTGTGTTGTTGTTGTGGAATTGGGCGTCTTTTTTGTGGGCATCAAGGTATTTGTTTAGTTCGGTTTTGACTGTGTTTTTGTATGATTGCAGTCTGGTGCTTTTCAGGATGTCTTTCGGTGTTTTTGCGATGTCGATAATGTTGAAAGCATCGGTCAGACCGTCTTTTTCTTTTATTGAGCCTGAGTAGAATATCAACTCGTCTATCTGTTCCAGAATGGGTTTTGGGATGGCTGTTTTTTTTAGGAAGTCTGACCATTGGGATTGGGCGTAGTCTCCCCAGATGCCGATTGCTGCGAGCCATGAGAGGTCGCTTATATCTGTCAGGTCGCTGAAGAGGTCGTAGCACATTTTTGAGGCCGGGTATTTTGAGGATGGGATGTCCTTGAGGTCTTCTGCTTTTATTGCGGTTGTGATTTTTGAGTTTATGTTGTTTGAGGCTTTGTGGTGGTCTATGAGAAGGAGTTTTGCGTGTTGTTCGAGTTGTTTTACTGATTCTGGGTCGTGGTCTATTGCCATGTCTACTATGATCAGTTTGTTGATGTTGTTTGATTTTATGAGGTCTATGGTCTCTTTTGTTATTGTTACTTTTCCATCTTTCTGGTGGAAGTGGAGGGGGATGGTTATTGAGTATAATTTTTTTATTGATTTTTTTGTTATGAGTCCTGCTGTGATGCCGTCTGCGTCTGTGTGGTGGAGGATGGCTATGTTGTCTTCTGGTACAATCGATGTTATGTATGTTTTGAATCTGTCTTTTGGGGTCATGTGTGTATATTTTTTTAGTAGTTTTATTAAGTTTGATTGTGTGGTGAGTGTTTCGGATTATGTGATTGTGTGGCAGGGAATTGGATGTGATGGCTGTGTTGCGGCGAGAGGTTGGATTTTTGGTGTCATGGAATATTTCGGGATATTTGTTTCATGAGTACACGAGGTTTATTTTACTTTATCGTTAATTTTTGTTGTGTATTTTGCTGTTTCGTAAAATAAATACAATATAAATATATATTGCCGCATAACACATATAGAGTTACCATTTCAGGGTAAGTAATATTGTAAGACCAAATATATGAAAAAAAGGAGATTAAAAGGGAGATAAATGGGGATTGATATGATTACGTTTGATGTGCTGACCAGGTCTCTTGGTGAGAAGGCGTGTGAGTTCCTTTTGAAGATTATGGCTATGGAGGGGATTTCAAAGTATGATGAGGTTAATATTGCAGTTTGGAGACGGCTGTATTGCCGTTTTTTCGCTGACAGCGTGCTTAGCTGCGAGAGGCAGGTTGAGATCTTGTGCAGGCTTCCGGATGATATGGAGATGTACAGACTGCGGAAGAAGGAGATGCTTGAGTCTGTAAGCCACAGGAATGAGCCGTGCGATAGTGCGGCGTGGTGGAGTGTTTCTACGACTAATTCCTGTTCTGGGTATCGGCTGGTTATTGGGTTGAAGAATGGGGGGTGCCGGTACTGGCAGGATAGCAGGCATAAGATCGGGTGTATGAATTGCGGATATTTTTCAGGGACTGCACAGGGGCGCGAGGTTGGCGCCAGAGATATCCTGAAACAGCTTGAGGATGTGCTTTGTCTTGCGGATAAGTATGATTATGATGGTGTTGAATTTCTGAATGACGGGTCGTTTTTGAATAATGATGAGATTATTCCTTATGCGAGGAGGCTGCTGCTTGATAGGGTTGCAAAGCTTGAGAGGGTTAAGAGTGTGGTGATTGAGTGCAGACCGGAGTATGCTACCCAAGAGGCGGTCGAGAGGGTTCTTGAGTGCCTGAGGGATGACCAGAGGCTGGATATTGTGTTCGGGCTTGAGACGACGGATGCTTTTGTGTCTAATTTTTGCATAAATAAGGGATACGGCAGGGAGGAGTTTGAGGGTGCAGTTGAGTTGATTTCAAGTGTGAATCAAAGGTATGATAATAGGGTCGGTGTTTTTGTCTATGGGCTGGTTAAGCCTGCTTACATGACTGAGGAGGAGGCGATTTTGGATATGGTGAAGTGCGGGAAGTATATCAATGGGCTTTCGAAGAGGTATCCGTTCCCGGTTTATATTAAGCTTGAGCCGTCGGTGTGTCCCAGAGGCACTCTGCTTGAGGTTCTTTTTGAGGAGGGGCGGTATTTTCCACCGTCTTACTGGAGTGTTGTTGAGATTATGGCGAGGCTGTATGAGGCGAATGCGATTTATGACCTTAGAGTCGGGTTGAGGGAGGATATGGATGATTTTGTGGATATCCCCGGTGTCTATTACAGGTGCGGGATGCTTTCGCAGTATGATTTTATTATTTATGATGCAGTGCAGAGGTTTAATAAACACCAGAATATTGTTGAGATGCTTGCGGAGATTGAGGTTGCTTTGGAAGATAAGACTCTGAGTGAATGGATGAGTGAGTGCAATGTCATTGAGCCTGCGTTTTTGCGCCTGTATGATGAATATGAAGGGGATATAAGGAATTTTAAGATGAGGGATGAGTATAGGAGGAGGAGTGTGTTTTTGGAGTCTCTTTTTACGGCACTGGATGAGGTTGAGTATGGAGAGGGTATTCAAAGGATGGCGCGTGAGCGGTGGGCAAAGGATACCCAGAGGTACAGGGATGAGATTGAGTGCGAGGTTCGAAGGATTGTGGTTTCGCATATACCGGAGACATGCGTGGTGGTTAAGTGGGCGGAGGTTATGAGTTCAGGGCTACGATTGTTAAGGCTGAAAATAAATGTGAATCATGAGGGGTATAATTATGGTATGTGGATCGGGATACCGACTGTCAGGCGTGTGCGGCTGGATGAGGTTAAAGGGATAAGTGTGGGTGTTGAAGAATGAAGTTTAAGTTTATTGATGGTCTTGTCAAGAAGTATATTCTTAAGAGTTTTTTTGATATTGAGTTGAGTAATGTTGAGCGGGATATTGCATTAGAGTCTATTGAGTATAAATACGGGAGGAGTATCATTAATTCTTTTGTGTCTGCCATCATGATCGTTCCTGCCATACTGTTTCTTGATACGAGTATGATTATTTCTGTATTGATCCCGATTACAATGGTTGCGGGCAGTGCTTGGTTTGCTATTTCTCTTGCTAATATGAAGAAGAAGTTCGAGAGTTTCGGGCTTGAGCTTACTACAAATATGTTTGAGGCGTTTTTGACTTCGCTTGTGATGCTGGGTACTCTGACGCTGTTTTCGCTGCTTCCTGTGGTG
>DAOWAN010000170.1 GCA_030634545.1 Candidatus Nanohalarchaeota archaeon | reverse complement strand
CGAAATGATCACCCATTTCGAATGACTAAAAATCGAGAGACTCGATTTTTGTCATCACAAAAATCCACCCAATAATGTGGATTTTTAGTGATTTCGAAAATTGGAAATTGTGTAGCAATTTTCAAAATTTCGCAATTCATACTGAATTGCTATATCGCTAAAAACGCATGCGTTTTTGCGACACTAAAATTCCCGTGGAATTTTAAGTGTTGCGAAATTAGGAATTGGGTCGCAATTCCGCAATCATAAAAATCACAAAGTGATTTTTAATGATATGGAAAAGACATCAGTCCAAATAGTTATGTCTTTTACTATATATTTATGTCGGGAATTTGCCGGGTGGGGAGTTTGAGAGTACGGTGTGTCCTAAGTGCGGGAAGGTTGTTGTTGAGCGGAGTGGGTTTGAGGTTTCTGAAATCAGGTTAAAGAATGGGAAGTGTGGGTTTTGCGGGGAGAGTATTTGCGGGGTTTGGGAGTGATCTTAATAGTGCCAGAGCGCATCTATTTTGATGCGTATTACTTATAGGTTATACATAAATTTTGTAAAAAATGGGATTTTTTGTATTTTTTTTGTGATTATTCTACATAAAGTGTGTTTATAATTCATATTTCAGAGTAGAAGTGTGACGTAAGTATTTATGTTCTAAAGCGATAAGGTATTTAATTGACGAGGTTTTTATTTTTTTGGCATGAGGGCGCGTCAACTCCCCACAGAATAGGGATGATGTGTCTGATTTGACCCTTTTACAGTGGATTTTTAGAGTCTTTTTATAGTAAAAGCCATAACTATTTGGACTAATGGCTTTTCCATATCCTTAAAAATCACTTTGTGATTTTTGGGATCCAGCAAACTTCGTTTGCCCGGATAGTTAAGGTCTCTTGGTTTTTGGTAGAGTTTGTCCATTTGGTAGCGACCTTAACTATAGCAAAGATAAACTTATGGACTAATTCCACGAATATATATTTTCTAAGTTGAAAAGCTGAGGGAGGCGATGGAAAAGATATAGAGTAGTTTGATGAAAATAGGGGGGTGAACACATAAAAAAGAGGAGGGTGTGAAAATGAAAAAATATATATTAGCTTTGGGTATGGTGGCTGTTTTGCTGCTTTCTATGGCGAATGTAAATGCAGCAACGGAACAGGAAATAAATGAATCTATAAATAAAGGATTGGTGTGGTTGGCAGGACAGCAAGAACCAGATGGTAGTTGGCGATATAACTCCAATTGGTCTTCGCTCTATACGGATGTTGCAACAACGGCACTTGTTGTTCTGAAGTTTGAGGATAGGGCAAAAGAGATGGGACTTGATCCATTTAACTCAACAGAATATGAATATGCAAACAATGTTACGGCAGGTCTCAACTACATTTTCAGTCATGTGGTCAATGATACAAATGGAGTTCATTTTAGTATGTCAGATACCTATAGCACAGGAACAGCGATGATGGCTGTAGCTGCAAGTGATGCTCCCAACAGGGTTATTACTACAGGACCTCTTGCAGGAGAGACATACCAGACGGCATTGCAGGGAATGATGGATTGGATGGACTATTCGCAGCAGAGGAACATTAATTTTTCCTGTGATGAAGGCGGTTGGGACTATGGTGCTGACCCAATGGACAATCGAGATTGGGCAGATCAGTCAAATACAGGATATGCAACTTTAGGCATCGGCTTTGCTTCAGCACCATCTCCTAGTGGGTTGGGGTTAACAATCCCTGCAGCTGTCTTAACCAGATTGGATACCTACATAAATAATGTTCAGGATCCGATGAATGGAGACAACTGGGATGGAGGTTCCTGGTATTTGCCATGTGGTCAATGGAATATGACCAACATCCTGAAGACAGGAAACCTTATTCATGAGATGGCTTTGGTAGGTGATGATGTATCCGATACAAGGGTTCAAAATGCTATAAGTTACATAGAGAATCACTGGAATGATACAGGGCAGCAGCCAGAATTTTTACCCACAAGTTTAGGATGGAAGGACTCTTACCAAGCGATGTTTACCATGATGAAGGGATTCGAGGCATTTGGCATTGAGACTATAACTGTTGGAGGCTCAGATATTGACTGGTTCAATGAGGTAGCAGATGTCATCATTGCAAATCAAAACACAAACGGCTCATGGAAACGGATAAATGTGAACATCTCTGAAGGCGAAGAGTCAGCAAACCTTCGTGCTGCGTGGGCTCTGCTTACGCTTGAGAGAGTTGTGCCTGCTGTGACAAAAACGGTTTACGTCGACATAAAACCCAGTTCATGCCCAAACCCAATCAATACAAAAAGCAATGGAGTTCTGCCTGTTGCGGTTCTTGGCACAGAGGACTTTGATGTCACAACCATCGACCAAAGTTCAATCCAGATAAAACTTGACCCTGGAGTGGAAGGTGTTTCGCCGCTCCGCTGGAACTACGAGGATGTTGCCACACCATTTGATGGAGAACTGTGCGACTGCCATGACCTGAACGGCGACGGCTTTATGGACCTGACGCTGAAGTTCGATACCCAAGACGTGGTCGCAATGAATCTGTTAACTCTTGGAGGAGAAACAATTCCGCTTACAATAACAGGCAGCCTTAAGGAAGAATTTGGCGGAACTCCAATTGAAGGCAAGGATTGTGTGCTGGTACTAGAAGAGAAAGGTAAAAAGAAGTAATGACCACACATATCTTTCTTTTCTTTTTTTTCTTTTTTTTATTTCATAATCTTAGTGTTGCTTTTTTATTTCAGGATGAAGGTTGTTTTTTGGCTGTTTTTGTGTTTCATCCTGATTTGGCAGTTTGTTTTGATCTGCTTTTTTGAGGGGGTTTCGAATGTCAGGGCGCTTAGGCAGGGGTTGAAGGTTATGATTAATTCGGTTTGGGTTTCATTGACTGTGTAGTTTATG
>DAOWAN010000154.1 GCA_030634545.1 Candidatus Nanohalarchaeota archaeon | reverse complement strand
GTCTTCCCAAGTGAATTATATCCGCAGCAAGCTGCGGGGTATTGGACCCACTTGGGAATAAAGTCATTCTTGTATCATTCTGGCATGAATCCATGAAAAGGGCAAAAGAAATAGAGCCGAAAATAAAAACAGGCGCCATCATCAAAGCAAGACCAATAGATACCATATCTTTAGTCAGAGCATGCAATGCAGATATCTTATGCATGAATTACGTTTATGTAGATTCCAAACTGGTTCACGATTGCCATAAAAATAACATAGAACTCAATCCCTGGACCATAGACAAAATACCTGATATGAAACGAATGATAGAATTAGGCGCGGACAATATAACAAGCAACAGACCGGATATTCTCATTAGTTTGATGAAGTAAGCTAAAAAAATCATAGGATATTGGTAAATATTCGAGAATCCCAAGCATTTCGATTGCCGGGAATGATTTGTATTGCAATAAAAAATCAGACAAATCTGCCGTCGTCTTTCATATTCTCGAACTTGTGCGCCCTTGCATCAAACCAGCCCATCTTCTCTGGATTCCTGACATCAAATTGCGCAATATATGGCTTGATATCCAATACGGGAGTGCCATCTACAATATCCACATCGCTGATGTGGAGCACATTTTTATCCACTGAGAGAAGACGCACTACAGATAAGCCAATTGGATTCGGTCTGCTTGGCGCACGCGTTGCAAAAACACCGTGCAGTTTATTATCAACAAACGGCTTCACTATAAGTGAAAAATCTTTTGTCATATGGAAAGCGCACAGAAGAATAATATGCGAAAACCCGCCAATATCTTTCAGACCTTCAACAAACTCAGGGAAAACCTCAACTTTTCCGTCAATCCCACTGGCAGCAACAGATTGTATCGGAACGCCGCGCGGCTCCTTAAAGCGCGAGCGAACAACACCGATTGGTCTGTATTTTATCTCATCCATGATACAGATATGCAACCACAACTATAAAAATTGTAAAGTCCAATAGAAACCACTATATGGAATTACACAACCTCGCAAAAAAAACTATGAGCCTCATCATAGATGCTGCGCACCTAATCCTTCTTCTGCGCCCACTTACTGAACAGGAGAAAGCGGATATGGGGGAGCTTGCGCGCCACCTGAATGAGCGCGATCTTAAAAGCGCAAAAAAATATACTAAACAGCTTAGAGTTGAGGCATCTGCAAAGAAGATACATTATTCTGAAACTATAACAGATATGAAAGATCATATAACACTGAAAACAAAAGATTCAAAAATAGATAACCAGGTAGAGTCCATCAACACCGCAATAGAAAACTCGATACAGAACATAATCCTGAACAGGTTCAAAAAAAACGCATGGCATAACATGCAAAAACTATATGCAGCAGAGATTGTCGGTTTCGACAATGTAAAAAAAGGCGCAGTCATGCAGCTCTTTTCAAAAGAACAGATTCACATACTGCTGCTGGGCGACCCTGGCACAGGGAAAACTGATATCCTGCGCGCATCTGAAAACATCTCGCCAATCTCATCATTCAGTCTTGGCTCAGGCACAACAAATACAGGTCTCACGGTAACTGTAAAAGGCAAAGAGATATCAAAGGGCATATTATCCCTTGCAGACAAAGGTATTGCGCTCATTGATGAGCTCAATCTTATGAAAAAAGAAGACAGGGCCGGGCTCTATAATGCTATGGAAAAGGGGTTCATAACTTATGACAAAGGCGGTCATCATTATAAGTTTGACTCAAGATGCTCAATACTTGCAAGCGCGAATCCAAAAAAAGGCAAATTTTCTGGAACAGAAAAAAAAGAGATAGAAAAGCAAATACCATTTGACTCTGCACTTCTTTCACGATTCCATCTACTCTATATTATCAGGGAAGCAGACATAAAGCAGTTCATGGAGATAACTGATCTGGTATTTGCACAAAAAAAACAAATATCAAACAATGAAGACCAAGTGTTTCTGAAAAACTATATCGCACAATCAAAAAAACTTGAGATACGATTCAGTGAAGACTATAATGATATGATTAAAAAATTTGTAAAAGAGATTAAGGAAAAAGAAAAAGATATGCTGATAGACATAAGCCCGCGCTTTATTATTGGTCTTAAGCGCCTCATAGAAACAAGCGCAAGAATGGAATTAAGGACGAAAATTGAAAAGGAAGATGTATGGCGCGCAATGGAAGTATATACACTATCAATGAAAGGCATCACATTTTAGGTACACAAACATACCGATACATTTTCCCGTTCCCACATACAGCATATCTCACATTATCGCTTTTGTCAATAAAAACATATGCTGATCCGCAAGTCTCAAGAGAGTCCCTCAAAAATTGTATGTTTGCATCGTCACGATTATTCTCTGTATAAATCACAACCATCTTTTCAGCCATGGACTTAGAATTCACGCCGCGCCCCAGACTGTAAAATGCGTCATCTTCTAACTGAAGATTACAATCACCTGCGCCTCTTTCAACTATCAGAAAATGCAGGCTGAAAATAATTGAAAAAAAAAGCATAAGTATAAAAAAACTAATAACAGAAAACATCCTCAGTATATATTTCTCAACAAATAGAACCATATTATCATCCGCATAGTAATTTATATAGATAAGGCTATATAATACTTTATTAAAATGTCATAATGGAGGCAATTAAAATGGAAGAAAAAAAACCACTGATAGTAATAAATTTCAAGACGTATGCACAGGCAACAGGCTCTGCAGCAGAGAAGCTGGCAAAAATCTCTGAGCAAGTCTCTAAAATGGAGAATATCCAGATAATCGTTGTGCCTCAGCCAACAGACATATATCGTATTGCTAAGTCTGTGTCAATACCAGTTTATGCACAGCATATTGATCCTGTTGTCTATGGATCGAATACCGGGTCAATACTGCCGGAAGCAGTCTATGATGCAGGTGCAAAGGGTACGCTTATTAATCATTCTGAGAGGAGGCTATCGCTTGATGTTATTGAGAAGACTATCAAAAAGGCAAAAGAACTGAAACTTGTGACTATTTGCTGCGCTGCTGACTTAGAGCAGGCAAAATCTGTAGCGCAGTTCAACCCGGATTATGTTGCTGTTGAGCCACCAGAACTTATCGGCGGCGATATATCAATATCCACAGCACAACCAGGACTGATTAAAGATGCAGTAAGAAAAGTCAAATCCGCAAGTATGACAACAAAACTTCTTGTAGGCGCTGGTGTGAAAACTAAAGAAGATATTGATATTGCAATGAAACTTGGGGCAGAAGGTGTCCTTCTTGCATCGGGTATAACAAAAGCCAAAGACCAGAAAAGAGCGATACAGGGACTTATAATAGATGCGGACAAAATGCCTGAAGAGAAGAAATAAGAAAGGCATGATTCCATTATCTGCTCTCTATAAGATGTAACATATTGAAGTTGAGTCTACATTTGAAGGAGATTCTTGTTATAGTAAAAGCCATAACTATTTCATGGCATTACATGCCAAGCTTTCGAAGACTATCGTCTTCAAAATGGACTATATGACTTTTCCATATGCTTAAAATTGAGGTGACATTTTACCCCATACTAGATGAATTGGATTTGGTATTATCATTAAAAATCGCTTCGTGATTTTTCTGATT
>DAOWAN010000104.1 GCA_030634545.1 Candidatus Nanohalarchaeota archaeon | reverse complement strand
TCTTGGTGGTGATAGTTGGAATACGGGTTTGATGCCGGATTCTTTTATCTGTCCTTTCTGGATTTGTTCTATTATTGTTTTTAGGTTTTTTGAATCTGGTTTTTTTGTTGAGGATATTTTTGCGCGTTTAGCAATGAGTTCTTCAAGGGTTTTTTGGTCTATCTCACCCCAGGTTATGTAGTCTTTTGTCTTTTTAAGCATGCCTTTGTTTGTGTCTGTTTCCGGGATGACTATGCAATGGTTGGGCTTGTTTAAGCGCAGCATGTGCATTGTGTCTCGTATTTCTTTTGTGATGTTTGCTGTTCCCCTGATTCTTATTACTGCGTACATTTTTGTTACCTTTTGTTTTTTATTGAGATTTTAATGAATTATTCTTTTTTTGTCTTTGTTTCCTTTTTTGGTTTATCTTCCTGTTTTTTTGTTTCTTTTTCTGGTGTTTTGGTTTTTTCTGGTTCTGTTGTCTCTTTTTTTGTTTCAGATTTGGGTTTTTCTTTTTCTGGTTTGGTTGTGTCTTTTTTGGTTTCTTTTGTTTCTGGTTTTTCTTTGGTTTCTTCTTTTGGTGTTTCTGATTTTTCTTCTTTCTGAGTTTCTTTTGTTTCTGGTTTTTCTTCTTTTTTGATTATTGCAGTGTTTGGACCTTCGATCATGCCTGTTGTCTTTATTGCTTCTTGTGTTGTTTTTATCTTGTTGAGGCTTTTCAGTGCGTTGAAGTTTGCCATTACGAAGTTTATTCGTGTGTCTGTTTGTCCCATTGATTTTGTCCACAGGTCGCGGATGCCTGCAAGTCTGATTATTTTTTTGATTTCAGGTGCTACGCATAGTTCGATACCGCGCGGGGCAGGGATTAGACGTACTTTTACTGAACCTACTTTACCCTGTGTCTTGAATGGTATTGAGTGTGCGCCTCCACATTCGCATTCCCATGAACCGCAGCCGCGTCTTATGGGGATGATGTTGAGTTTTGCCTGTGTTGTTGCTTTTGTGATTGCACTTAGTGCGTCTTTGCCGGTAGCGTAGCCGATGCCTAACAGACCGTCTTTGTTGCCTACTGCGACGAGTGCGTGTAGTGTTCTTTTTCTGCCTGACTGGTGCATGCGGGTTGTGATTCGCAGTGGTGTTCTTTTTTTACCGCCACCTTTACCTGGCATTCCGCCGATGAAAATAATCTCGTCTTCGATGTTCGGTACGAGGTAGTCTATGATTTCAGATTCTTTAATTACATAGTTTTTTTTGAATATTTCTTCGATTGATGTTATTTCTCCGCCCATTACTCTTTTGCCGAGGCTTGTTCTCGGGGTCCAAGGTTTTATTTCCTTTTCGTATTTCATGTTTTTCACTTTTGTTTTTTATCAGCCTTGTAAAAGGTTGATTATTCTTTTTTTTTGCTCTCTTTTTTTGGTGGTTTTGCGGTTGTTTTTTTGGTTGCTTTTGGTTTTGTGTCTTTTTCTTTTTTCATATTTAGTATGTTTTCTTTTACTTTTTCGAAATCTTTTGTGCTGTCTTTTTTCAGGTGTGTGCCTGTGATTCTTTTTTCGTCTGGAAATATGTCTTTTTCTGTGTCATGTGCCAGGTCTATGCCACCGTCAAGGATGCCTTTTACTGCTGCGAAGATGCGACCTTTTTTTTGTGTGGTGTGGAGTCCGAAGTCTATGATTGCGGTTTTTATTTTTTTGTCATACGTTCTTTTTGCGCAGAGCAGACCTGTCAGGTATGCAGTAGGGGTGTTTTTTGGTGTATGAGTCCAACCGTATGATTTCAGGTCTCTTGATGTAGCATATGCTATGGTTTCGTCTCCTTTTTCGTTGTATTTTATTGATTGGATGATTATCTGTTTGTTTGTGATTCTTATGGCTATGCGCGGCTCTTTTGAGAGCAGGAGGTTGTACCTCTTTTTGTAGTTGGTTTTGCCACTTCTTCGTTTTTTGAAGTTGAGTTTGTATCTTGCGTCCATTGTTGTCACATTATATGTTTTGTAATTATTGTCTCATTTTTTTTAGGTAAAGATGAAGGGATGATTTGTCTTTGAAGACACCTGAACTTGATTTTAGGTAGAGGTGTCTGTATTCGCTTGTTTTTATTTTTTCTTTTGATTTCAGATTGTTTAGTTCTTTTCTTAGTGCGCGGATTTTTGTGATCCATGCTCTTTTTGAGGATGTCCGTGTTTTTTTTGTGCCTTTTCTTTTGCCCTGTCCTGTCATGTTGCCTTTTTTTTTCTGTAGCTTTATTATTTTTGATCTTGCGGTGCTTGTGCCGATGATTGGTCTTGCTTTGATTGCGCCTTCGCTTATCTGTTTTCGGATATCATTTTTTGTTATGGATGCCTGTACTTCGCTTGTCTTTTCCGGGTCAATCCATACTTTGTTTCTGCCTACTTTCAGGATGTTTTTTGCAATGTCTCGTTGGCTTCTTACGTTCATGTAAATCACTGTTAGTGTTGATTTTTAGTTGTTTTCGAGGGTGAATTCTTTTTCTCCGAGTCTTAGTATAATCTCGTTTGTGTATTCTGTGTCGCAAAACGGGCATTTCAGGTATTCTATCTGTTCTTCTTTTTCTATGTTGCCGATTGTCCCGCAGCGCGGGCAATGGTTTTTTCCAGTGTTTAAAAATGCTATTGATGTCATGTTATCATATCATTTTTTTTTGATATCCTGAGGTTTTGATGTTGTTTTTGCTTTTTCGGATGCTTGCTTTGTGTCTTTTTTGGCTGTTGTTGGCTTTTTTTCTGTTTTGGTTTTTTCTTTTACAGGTTGTTTTGGTTTTTCTTTGGGTTGTTCCTGTTCTTTTTTTGCAGGTTTATCTTGTTTAGGGGTTGTTTTCTGTTCTTTTGTTTCTTCTGCTTTCTTTTGGGTTTTTGTTTCTTTCTTTTTATCTTTTTTGTCCTTTATTGGTTTTGCTTTTAGTTTTATTCCCGGGTTGAGTATGTGAAGTTTGAGTTCTTTTGCTTTTTTTATGATGATCCTTTTCTTTTTGTTGCCGATTGTGCTACGGATACGAATTGTGTGTTTTGTGGTGTCGAGATTGTCTACGTCGTTAATGTTTGAGATTAGTATTTCTGTGAGACCGTTTGGGTGCATGCCTTTTACTTTTTTTGGTGAACTATAGCTTGGGCTTGCAAGGCTGCCTTTTAGTCGTCTCCTGATTTTGTTGTCGCGACCTCTTGGGCGCCTCCATTTTTTTTGGAGTCGTTTTACACTGCCTGCATCTGTTCTTACGAAGTGCGGTTTTTTTTTCTTTATTTGCTCGCGCTTTTTGAGCAGGTCGATTATGGTGCTTGTCATTTTTATCATCTGTTTTATCCTTTTTTTGTGATGTAGATACCGTCTTGATATATTCTTATGTCCTTGTTTTTTAGTCGGCATGCCTGTTCAAGGTTTGCGGCGGTCTGACCGACGTTTTCTTTTGATGGACCGGTGATTGTTATTTCTTCTTTTCCGAGGTTTACTTTTACACCTTCTTTTATATGTGCTTTTCTTGTGCCTTTTTCACCCATGAAGTTTGTGATTATGATTGTGTCTGCATCTTGTTTTAGTGTCATTGGGAAGTGTGTGTATAGTATTTTGAGCTGGTATTCGTGGTCTTTTTCTGCTCCTTTGAACATGTTTTTCAGGTGCGCTGTCCATGTACCCATAGTAGCTTTGTCTTTTTTTTTGACAGAGTCTGTTTTTATTTTTATGAGATTGTCTTTTTGTGTAATTGTGATGCGTGGGTGGATAAAAGTTCTTTTGAGTGCGGCGTTCGGACCTTCTACTGTTAGTTCCATGTCTTCATTTTTGATTTTAATATTTTCGGGGATTGTTATTGTTGTTTCTATCCTTATCACCGTTGTTTGTGTTTAGTATATGTATGCTATTAGTATTCCGCCTATGCGATCTCTTGTTTCGCGGTGGCTTTTTGTGCCTTCGGGTGTTGAAATTATGAGTGTGCCGACGCCTGCTGCGGGAAGGGTTCTTTTTTCCCATTTTTCGTAGTCGTGTTTTTTTATGGGCTGTCTAGGTACTATTGTTCTGCAGTCGTTTATTTTGCCGATTAGTTTTATTTTTATGAGATTTCCTTTGTTGTCTTCAATTTCTTTGTAGTCGCCGATGTATCCACATTTTTTCATTATTTCCAGTGTGTCTTTTAGCAGGTTTGAGATGTGTTTTACTGTGCATTCCTGCTTGCCTGCTTTTTCTGCATTTTTGATTATGGATAGTGAATCTGAAAGGGGGTCATGCATCATTTTTGTACACCTTGTTTTTTCATTTTTCTTTGATTATTATTATCAATTGTATTTTTTGAATCCTGCGCTTTTTGCGTATTCCCTGAAGCACCGTCTACAGTAGTTCAGGTTGTATTTTTGTATTACTCCTCGTCCTCTTTTTCCGCAGATTCTACATACTGCTTGTGATAGTCCATGTTCTCTTTTTTTTGGGATGTTGTTTTTCCTGAATCTTAGTAGTTTGGATTCTGATTTTATTGTTATCATGGTTTTTTTGTAGTCGCCCATTGCATCACATCACTTGTATTTTGAGGTTGTTTTTTGCGTATTCTATTGCTTCTTCTTTTGTTATCCTGTGAGATTTTGATATTTTTGCTTTTTTGATTTTGCGTCTTTTTATTCTATAGCCTGGTCTTTCGAGTGTGATGTTTATGTTCATGCCGATCATCCCGAGTTTTGGGTCGTATTTTTGACCGGGAATGGTCAGGTATTCTTTTATGCCAAAGCTGAAGTTGCCGTTGTTGTCGAAGTTGTAGGGGCTTATACGGTTGCCTATGCCTGGGAGGATTTTTTTGAGGAATTCTATTCCTTTTTCTTTTCTCATTGTGACTTTTACGCCGGTTGGCAGACCGCGTCTGATACGAAATGTGCGTGATTTTCTTGTGGCAAGGGTTCGTACTGGTTTCTGGCTGGTGAGTCTTTCTGCCAGAGTGTATGCTTTTTCTACGCTTTCGCCGGGTTCTCCTGTGGAGATACTTAGGGTTACTTTGCTTGTGTTTATTATGGTCATTGGGTTTTTGTCCGGCATTTGAATCACTCTATTGTTACTTCTGGTTTGTCTTGTCCTATTACGAATATATAGTCTGTGAGTGTATCTATGTCTTTTTTGGCTGTTGTGATTGTTGCTTTGTTTTTCTGGAGACCCATTATTATTTTTACTTCTTTTATTTTTCCTGTCTCTCCTTCGTGTTTTCCGTGGATAATTAGACCCAGATTACCTTTTTCTAGTTTCAGGTGTTTTTTTATCTGCTGGTCGGGCAGGGTTATTTCGATTGTGTCGCCGACTTTGTATGCTTTGCTGTCTTTTTCGTTTTTTAGTAGTATGTTTCTTGAGTCGTGGAGGTTTAGCTGGACGATGTTCTTTTTTGTTGTTGTCTTGCCTGTGATTTTGCATAGTTTGAGTGTTGATTTTTCTTTTGGTATTTCTATGAGGGTTAGCTTGCCATTTTTAGGGATTATGCGGTAGTGTTTTTTTGTTTTTGGAATTGTGATTACGTCCATCAGACCTACCGGGTATTTGAGGTCTTTTCTGGATCTTTCGTCTACGAGGATGTCTTTGTTTGTGAGTATTTTTTTTGCTTCTTTTGCGGTTCCTGCTACTTTCAGGATGTCTCTGAGTATTATCTTGAGCGGGATGCATTGTGCTTTTGGGTGTGGTCCTGCTTTTGGGTTTGTTGTGAATTTGTATTCTTTCTTTTTTATGGGGAAGTGTTTTGGTGCTGCCAGTCTTTTTAAGTGCATGGTTTTCAACTCATTTCTTTTAGTTTGCTTTTGTTCAAGCGTATGATTATTATTTTTTTGTTCAGCCTTCAGAAAGGCTGGACGACAACCTTATAAAAGGTTGCGATTAAGTGCGTTTCGCTTCGCTCAAGCGCACATCTGTGTTGCTTGTTGTTGTTTTGTTTGTGGTTTTATCTGTCTTTTTTTGTTCTTTCTTTTTTCTTAGCATTTTCATGCGTTTTTCGTCTTTCAGGTCAAGTTCTATTATCTGGATGTTGGAGGGTCTTATGGGGATGTGTGCATCCTGACCGTTTACTTTTTTTCGTGTTATGTCTTTTATGTGTACTGTTGAGTTTTTTATGCTGACTTTTGTTATTTCGCCGGTTTTGCCCTTGTGTTCGCCGCGTAGTATTTTGACGGTGTCTTTTATTTTTACTCTTATGTGTTTTGTGCTGTGTTCGTCTTTTAGGGATTTTGTGAGGCTGCATGAGAGGAATTTGTTTTTGATGTGCAGCGGTGCGTTATGTGCGTATTTTCGCTGTTTGTTTGGTTTTGTGCTGGTTTTCCATGCGGTTGAGTATTTGGCTTTCATTGTTGTCACATTAGATTATTATTTTTGATATTTTTCCGATTGTTGTGAATCGTTCGACTGCTTCTTTTGCTACGACGCCTTTGATGTCTTTGCCGCGTGGGTCGAGTTTGTCGTCGAGGAGTATTGCTGCGTTGTCATTGAATTTGATGTGATTGCCGTTCGGGCGGCGGTATGGCATTCTCTGGCGTACGATTGCTGCTTTGACTATTTCGTGCATTATTTTCTGGTTGCCTTTTTTGACTGCGCATATTACTACATGACCTACTCCTGCTTCGGGGGTTCTGCGGCGTGTGCCTTTGAAGCCCTTGACGGAGATTACTTCTAGTTCTTTTGCGCCTGTATTGTCTATGCATTTCAGGCGTGTGCCAATCCTGATGCCTTTTGTTGTTTTGGTTGATATTGCTTTCACTGTTATCACGAGATTAGTCTGTTTTTTCAATGACTACGAATGATTTTTTTTTGCTTAGGGGTCTGCATTCTGAAATCATTACTTTGTCGCCTTTTTTTGCGTGGATACATGGAGGGATATGGGCTGCAATCTTTGAGTTGTTGCGCATTAGACGTTCGTATTTTGGAAGGG
>DAOWAN010000118.1 GCA_030634545.1 Candidatus Nanohalarchaeota archaeon | reverse complement strand
CATACCTAATGAGAAGCTGCTTGAGATGGTGCCTGATGTGCCGATTGATCAGGCGTTCAGGGTTGCGGATGAGATTCTTGTGGGGGCTATGAAGGGGATTACTGAGCTTATTACGAAGCCCGGTCTTATTAATCTTGATTTTGCGGATGTGAGGTCTGTTATGTCTGATGGCGGGATGTCGATGATTGGTGTCGGGTTTGATGATTCTAACCAGAGGGTTGAGAAGGCGGTGTATAATGCGCTTACTAATCCGCTGCTTGCTGTTGATATTCAGGATGCTACAGGTGCGCTTATCAATGTTACGGGCGGACCTGATCTTACGCTTAAGGAGTCGCAGGATATTGTTAATATGATCCGTAAGAATCTTTCGCCTGATGCGAAGATTATCTGGGGTGCGTCTGTTACGAATAGTTTGAAGGCGCCTTTAGGTGTTATGGTTGTTGTTACAGGGGTCAAGCATTCTGTTGAGGATATGTTTGATGAGATTAAGTGTCATGAAGAAGTTCCAAGGAAGGATATTGTTGGGCTTGGGATTGATATGTTTTAGTTGGTTTTTCTTTGATTTGTTTTTTGGTTAGAAAGTCATAACTATAGGGTGTGTTTGATTTGTTGTATATATAACGGTCAACGCCTTTCGGCGTCAACTATAAAGAAAAAAGTTATTAGAACGATATAAACTAACTATATTTAGTATTTTCTATGTTTAGCATAACATTCTCTGCAGTAAACTGGCTTGCCTTCATGGGGTTTGAATGGGACTTCACATTCTCCTCCACAGTCTGCGCAAGTTGCTTTGTGCATTTCGCGTGGTCCAAAATTTCTTTTGAAACCGCCCTGGTTTGAATCTCTCATGGTATATTCCTCCTTGGTTTAATTTATGTGCTTACGAATGATTGGTCTTTATCTATTTAAAGGTTACTGTTGTTTTTTGGAAATTGGGTGGTTTTTGGGAGTTATATGAGGATTAGGTTCAATAACTATAAATTTAGGGGTTTAATCGGTTTTTTCGAAGATTATGTCTATTTTGAAACTGATGCGCATTTTGGTGTGTTTTTGGAGATGATTGATTGGTGTGATGGGATTTCTGTTGAGTTGTTGCTTGGGTGGCATAAGGGGATTTTTGGGAGAACCAAAGAGGATATTGCGGGAAAGTTGCGGGATTGTGTTGTCCATGTTGGGGTTATACTGCTCCTGACTGGCAGGATGTTTGTGAGCTTATGGATGAGCTTCTCGTGTTTGTTGGTAAAGGAGGGATGAATCCTGTGGAGCTCGCGGCAAGGGCGCATTATCGTTTTGAAAAGATTCATCTGTTCGGGGATGGGAACGGGCGGGTCGGGAGGCTTTTGATGAATTATATTCTCTGGCATGAGGGGTATCTAATTTTGATTATTGAGTATGCGAAGAGGAAGTCTTATTATCGTGCGCTTGAGAAGGATGAGGATGGTTTTGTCAGGTATTTTTTTTCGGAGTTATTTGGGAGCGCATGGAAAGAATTAGGGGTGGTGTTAAATGTCTATGTTCTCTTTAATTCAATTTAGAAAGCGCTTGCACTCTTTTCACCATGTTCGGATGTGTGCTCATCATTTCCATGAACTTGTCTGCGCCGCTTACTTTTACTTTCTTGGTTCTTACGCGCAAGAGTTCGGAATCATCTATTGAGCCGCTGCCGTCTACGTCCAGTTCTTTTAGTTCGCGGAATTCGCGCATTGCGCGGGAGGGGTCGTTTGCGAAGAAGGCTTTCATGCCTTCGGTCTGCTTTAGGGTGTCTTTTGGGACTTTTGCGCTACCGTAGACTAGTTTGAAGAGGGCTGATGCCATGGTGCTTGGGCGGCTGCCTAGTTTTACGCTGCCCTGATCTGCTGCGTATTCTCTTATTCTTGATGCGTATAGTACCAGGAGATTTGTCAGGAAGTAGATTCCAAATGCGGCTATTCCGATTGCGAAGTTGCTGTTACCTTCGCGATCTCTTGAGAACATGAAGTTCCATGCCATGTACCATGCGATTGTTGGGACTATGCTTATTAGGGTGATGACTAGGACGTCTTTGTTCTTTATGTGGGATATCTCGTGACCCAGGACTGCTTTTAGCTCTTCTTTTGTCAGGAGGTCTCTAATCTGCTCTGTTATGCATACTCTTGCGTCTTTTGTCCATCTGCCGAATGCGAATGCGTTTGGGATTGCCATCTTTGAGATGCCTATTCTTGGTTTTGGGATGCCTGCTTTTCTTGATAGTTCGGCGACCATTCTATGGAGTTCTGGTTCTTCCTGTTCTGTTACATAGTGGACGCGCATTGACCAGTCTACTATTTTCGGACCTATCATGTACTGGACTAGCATCATCACTGTTGCAAGGATGCCGTAGAACATGAAGTTGCCTACTCCCATGTATGTGCCTGCGACAACGAACAGGGAGTAGATTATTGCGAAGAAAGCGCCCATTACAAGATACATTTTAACTTGAAGCCACATTAGTGTCACCGATGTATATAATAGAGTATATCTTTTTAAGTTTAATAGTATTGGAGTCTAATAATACTGTATGCTTGATATGAAGAGAGTTCAGGAACTTCTTTGCGTGTCGCGGGATGTGATTGTTGATTGCGCGCAGAAGAATGGCGCTATTATTGCTGCTAATCCCAAGCATCCGGCTTATCCAAAGGATGCTAAGAATTACCGGTATGTGTGGCCGCGTGATGCGTCGTTTGCATGTGTTGCGCTTGATTTGCTTGATGATAGTTGTGGGAAGGGAGAGTCTTCGCAGGTTCAGGAGAGGTTTTTTAGATGGTGCGAGAGAGCGGAGGGTTTTAAGAGGTATGGGTTGTTTTTTGAGAAGTATTATGTTAATGGTAAGAAGGCGCTTCACAATTTCCAGCCGGACCAGACTGGGGCGGTGCTTTTTGCGGTGCATCATCATGTGCGGGCGCGCAGGCTTTCCGTAGATGAATTTCGCGCTCTTGTTCTGAGAGCTGCGGATGGACTTTGCCGGGTGTGGAGTAAGGATCATTTCGTGAGGGTTTCTAATGATTTGTGGGAGGAGAGGTTTTGTTTTCCTGATTACCGTGAGAATTTTACTTATTCGCTTGCATCTTGTATTGCCGGGCTTAAGTGTGCGCATGAGATGATTCCTACAGACAGATGGATGCGCACTGCGTCTGAGATGGAGTCTGTGTTGAAGGGGTATTTTCAGGGTCAATCGCGTCTTTGCAGGTCGTTTGGGGATATCAATGATGAGAGGATTGATGCGTCTTTGCTTGGGGTTGTTTATCCGTTTGGGGTTTATGGTGCAGAGGATAAGGTTGTGAAGGATACTGTGCGGGAGATTGTTGATTGTCTTTGTGTTGATGAGGGCATAATGAGGTATGAGGGAGATGAGTATGACGGATGGATGTACGGGGGGCACATGCATAGGAAAAAGGGTGCGGGAACATGGCCGCTTTTGAGTTTCTGGCTTTCTGTTTATTATTCGAGGGTTGGGGATGTTTGCGTAGCAGAGAAGTGGATTTGTTCTGTTCTTGACAGGGTTGATGGTTCTTATTTTCCTGAGCAGTTGTTTGGTAATTCTTTTCAGAAGTCGGTTACGCCGCTTTCGTGGAGTCATTGTATGTTTATGATTGCGGTTTGTGAGTTGATGAAAGCTAAGAATCTGAAGTTTTAGTTGGATGTTTCTTTGTAAATTTTGTCGAGGAGGAGGTCTGCTAGTTCTTTTTTGTGCGCTTTTTTTGTTTCGGTTAGTTTGCCTTGTTTGTGGATTATTATTATCTTGTTTTCGTCTGTTGCGAAGCCGCAGCCAGCTAATGAGACGTCGTTTGCTACTATCATGTCTGCGCGGGAGATTTTTAGTTTGTCTTCTGCTCTTTTTATTAGGGTTTCTTTTGAGACGGAGTATTCTGCTTTGAATCCTACGAGGAAGATGTCTTTTTTCAGGGCTCTTATCTTGTCGAGGATTTTTATTGTGGGTTTCAGGGATAAGGTGAGTTTGTTTTTTGTTGATATTTTTTGTTTCGAGGGGTCTGGTGTGAAGTCTGAGACGGATGCTGTGTGAATCAGGATGTCTGTGTCTTTCAGGTTGGATTTTACTGCGCTGTACATGTCTTGTGTTGTTTTTACTTGTATTGTTTTTATGGTGCTGTCTTTTTGGTCTTTGTTTGCGATTATCAGTGTCACTTGTGCGCCGCGCGCTTGCGCGGCTTGTGCCAATAAGATGCCTGTTTTTCCTGAGCCGGGATTTGTGATGATTCTTACAGGGTCAATGTATTCTATTGTGGGACCTGCTGTGATCAGTATTTTTTTGTTTTTCAGGTCTTTTTTTTTGAATGTGCCTGTGATTGCTTTTGCGATGTATGCAGTTGGTTTCAGGCGGGCTTTGTTTTCTTTTATGTCGGGTTCTATGAATGTTATGCCTTGTTTTTTTAAGGTCTCTATGTTTTTTTTGATTATGGGGTTTGTGTACATTGATTCGTGCATGGCGGGGACGATTATTATGGGGATTTTTGAGCCCAGTGCTGTTGCTGCGAAGGTTGTGACTGTGGTGTCGTCTATGCCGTTTGCTATTTTTGAGATTGTGTTGGATGTTGCAGGGGCGATCACCAGAAGGTCTGCTTTTTTGTTGTGTTTACCGCAGTGTTGGACGTGTTCGATCTGTCCTGTGAGTTTTGTTATGCATGGGGTTCCTGTTGCCCATTCTATTAGGTTCGGGTGGATTATTTTTTTTGCGCTTTTTGTCATTACGGGGATTATTGTTGCGCCTTTTCGCATGAGGGTGCGTGCAAGGTCAGGGGATTTTACTGCGGCGACAGAGCCTGTGATGCAGAGGACTATTGTTTTTTTTGATAGTTCTGTGCTTTCTGTACTTATTATTGATTTTGATGTGTGGTTTTCCATGATTTATACTCTGTCGGGTATCTTTTAAAATATTGCGGGGTAAGTGGGTGTATGGTGCATATGTTGTATGATGAGGAAGTGCTTGCTGTAGTAAAGAAGATGGCGCGTGAGTCCAGGAGACGGAGGTATGCCTATTCGTTTTCTGAGCCAACTGATCGGGTGCAGGTTATGCTTAATGCAGTTGAACCTGATAGTTATGTGCGACCGCATAAGCATGAGTGTCCGGATAAGCTTGAGATTGTGCAGGCGGTTTGCGGCAGGATTGCTGTTGTTTGTTATGATGATGTTGGTGGTGTTTTGAAGGTTGTTGTTAGTGATTGTTCTTTGCCTGATAATGTTGTTTCGATACCTGCGGGTACTTGGCATTCTATGGTTTCTCTTGAGATTGGTTCTGTTATGCTTGAGATTATTGAAGGGCCGTATGATGCAATTACACATAAGAAGTTTGCGGAGTGGTCTTTTGATGAGTATACGGATGGTGCCAGGGGTTTTTTGGAGGATTTGAGGTGTAAGATTGAGGATGTTGGGTGATGTTTTTTTGAAGTTTTCTGTTTTTAAAGAAAAGTATATAGTTGAAGACATAATTATTTCATGGTATTACATACCAAGCTTTTGAACTTGCGTTCAAAATGGACAAATGTCTT
>DAOWAN010000045.1 GCA_030634545.1 Candidatus Nanohalarchaeota archaeon | reverse complement strand
GTCGGTCACCAAGACCACGAACTTTTTCATAATTATTTTTCATCACAAATTGATTAAAATCCATAACAATCACCCACATTATTATTGGGTGCGATAGAATATATGCTTTTGTAGAACGGGGTTATTCAAAACTCTCTATAGGAATAATAGATTTCAAGTGACTTTTATTGTATCACCAACTGAATCAGGCAATTAAGGAGTTTGATGGTCTCTAAGGACTCGTAAAAAATTAACTCATCTAGTTTATTTTCTTATTTTGTTTTTATACCTATTTTTGAGACTTTAGCGATAGACTTATATACTTTTACAACAAATGCGTTATATAACAAAACTGTCGCATAACATTTAGAAGATAATCAGGTGTAGCAATATATGGTAAGAGAAATAATTGGTCCGATTCCGAGAGGAAATGATCTACATGATCGCGAGGAACTAATCAGGAACATGTGGAACATTGTAAAAACACAGGATGTATTCCTCGTAGGTCCCAGACGATACGGCAAATCAGGAGTGATGTGCAAGATGTATGATAAACCAGAAGACCGATTCAAGGTAATGTTCATAGATTGCGAAAAACTGGAAGATCCTTATGAATTTTTTGCATCTTTACTGGTAGAGGTATTAAAAAACAAAAGTATGATTTCGAAAATAAAGGATTGTACTGATTCAATTCCATTATTACCAGAAGCAATGTTTAACAAAGTTAAGGAAAATATTTCAGAAATAGAATTAACTCAAATCAAAATTAAGCTTCGCGATACTATAGAAAGACAATGGAAAGAAGAATCATTAAGATGTATTAAGGAACTAGACAAGTTAGCCAATAAGAGCAATGAAACAATATTATTCCTGCTCGATGAATTTCCCTCTTTATTAAAACATATGATTGACAATCGGAAATACGCAGAAACCCGCTTGTTTCTGGAATTTTTCAGATCCATACGTCTCGATTTAAATCTCGGAAATGTCCGGTTCATTATAGCAGGTTCGAGAAATATATACACCATATCTCGAAATATCCCCCAACTACTTCTTGACAACAAGGAAATAAGTGAAGATGAAATCACATCTTTTTCATTAACACATGTATTCAATGATTTTAGAAAAGAGATGATAGAACCATTCGATACAAAAACTGCAAAAAAATTCATCGTCGAGTTATTTGAATCTGATAACATCACAGTAAAGACAGACATTGTTGACAAAGTACTAAATGTAGCATCTGCAGTACCATATTTCATACAACTTCTAATCTCAGAAATAAAGCGACATCATGATGGAGACATAACACTGGAAGCAGTCGAGAAAATATACCGCGAACGCATACTTGGTCCAACATGCAGATTCTATTTTGAATATTATGAGGAAAGGTTACGCGAATATGGAACATTAAACGAAAAATGCGCAAAAGCAATTGTTGTGGAACTATCAAAAGCAGGAAAACTCACACGAGATGAACTCTACAATATTTTTATACTAAATGCAAAAAAGAAGGACGCATCAATGTTTGACAACTTAATGAGCGATCTGGAAATGGATTTCTATATAAAATTAGATTCAGATAACAAATATTCATTTGCCTCAAAAATATTATCTGACTGGTGGCTGCGCTGGCACACAGTATCGAGAAATAGGTGATAATGATGTTATATAATCCTGCTCAAATGAGCAAAGAAGAATTGTACGATACTTTCGTTGCACGGGGAAAGCTCCTTGATGAACTGCTTAAGACAACAAAAGACAACACAGGACAAAAAAGCATCCAGCACATCATACTTTTAGGCGCAAGAGGCATCGGAAAAACCCATATGCTTCAAATGATAGAAAACAGAGTTGCAGATTCGACTCAATTGCGAAACAACTGGATTACAGTAAAGATTCCTGAAGAGCAATATGGTGTTTTTAGCCTCATAGACTTCTTTAAATATATTCTTGAAGTAATTCTCAATTCATCCCAATTGGAAAACACCCAGAGCACCATATACAAAGAAGAACTTGAAAAGATCGTAATGCATAAGAAAAAAGATGCGCTTGATAAACTAGTTTCCATTCTTAAAGATATATCCAAAAAAGAAAACAGACAATTCCTTCTTTTAGTTGATAACATAGACAAGATTCTCACTGAAAAAATCGCAGATGAAAAAGAACGAGAGTATTTCAGATCTGTTTTGATGACAGAAAAGTTCATGATGATTATTGGTACGTCAACAACTGTTTTCGAAGAGATTACCTCATATGATAAAGCATTTTTCAGGTTCTTCAAAACTATTCACCTGAAAAATCTCACAGATAAAGAAGTTGAGGAATTACTAATCAAAAGAGCAGAATTAGATGGCGCTGTTGACAGGATAAAACTAAACGAAAACAGAACAAAAATAAGAGCAATCACAGACCTGACCGGTGGGTATCCAAGACTTGTCTTGATGCTATATGAAATTCTTGAAGATAAACCTCTACTGGATGTCTTAAAGACATTTAACAGGCTTTTGGATAATCTCACACCATATTATCAACACAGGATGGCAGATCTCTCACCTCAGCAGCAAAAGATTATTGATGAGGTAATGCTATCTGAAGGCGTAGCATCGCCTACAGACATTGCAAGGAAAGTAGGCTGGAAGCAGACAGTTGTAACATCACAGTTTAAAAGACTAAAAGATGTCAATATTCTCCAAGTCAGGGAAGGTGAAACAAGAAAAAGAAAGAGTTACTATGACATATCAGACCGACTCTTCGTCATATGGTATCAGATGAGATATCTAGGTGTATTAAGAGAGCGCATTGAATATATTGTAACATTTCTCAAAATCTGGTATGACTTTGAAGAGTTGAAAGACAAAATTTCAAGATATTCTGACAAATATCAACAGTATTATTCAATAGGAGATATTTCTATGTCATATGATTATGCTAAAAGTATTTCAATAATGAATTGTGCTATAGCTAATGCAACTGAAAGTGAAAAAATATGTATTGAACAGATCATGCGTTATATGGATATTGGAAAATTTGAAGAGGCATTGAAAGAAGCAAAAATACTTTTAAAAATGCACGAAGAGACAGGTGATGAGAAATTTCTAGCAAGAGATTATACTATCATCACCATGATATATCTAAATAAAATGGATACAAAAAATGTAATGAAATATGCTCAGAAGGCACTGAAAATCTACGAAAAAATCAATGATAAGAAAGGCATAGCTTCACAGTTGGGTTCTATGGCGCAAATATTCTCAATCGGACAAGACGATACAAAAAAAGCAATGGAATGTGCCCAGAAAGCGCTGAAAATCTACGAAGAAATTAATGATAAGAAAGGCATAGCTTCACAGTTGGGTTCTATGGCGCAGATGTTATCAATTGAGCAAGATGATACAGAAAATGCAATGGAACATGCTCAAAAAGCACTAAAAATCTACGAGGAAATTAATGATAAAAAAGGTATAGCTTCGCAGTTGGGTTCTATGGCGCAAATATTATCCCTCAAACAATGTGATATGAAAAAAGCAATGAACTATGCCCGAAAAGCGCTAAAAATCTACGAAGAAATTAATGATACAGAAGGTATAGCTTTACAATTTATTGTTATAGGTATAATTTCTGAAAGACAAAATGATATGAGAAATGCAATGAAGAATTATAACCTTTCTTTAAAAATTTTAAAAGATGTCAGAAGTTATGGAATACACAGCTTAATTATGGGAGAATTAATAAAACGTTTTCTAGAACTAGCAATAAAAAACAACAGAGAAATAAATATTGGAAATGCTATTGAAAATATCAAAAAACTTTCAAAATGTTTAAATGAAACAAAAGATGAAGAAACAATGAAAATTATTGCTTCTGCATTATTTAACTTACTAGTTGATTCAGAATATGATTTTGTAATAACTATTCTGGAAACACTTCAAAAAGAACACAAAGAAATCATAAATATTTATGTGCCATTTATGATGTCCGCAAAATATCTCAAAACAAAAGATTCAAGCATATTCGAAGACAAAAACTCACTTGTAGTGGATGCAGTAAAGAAAATACTTGAAGCAGTAGAAAATGAAAAGAAAGAAAAAACAAAGCAGGTTCTTCAAAAAAATACAGAACCAATGATACAAAAAAATGATATTTGCCACGTTTGAGCAATAGAATGGAGCAGTAACGTGGGTTATGATGAGAAAGAAAAGAAAATCTTTCTGTAACTACAATCTTATAATCTTGAAGCAAGGATTTTTATAGATAAAAGTCAATATCTATTCTATTATGGGACATAAGCAGGAAATCATGGTGTTGAAATGACTTTCACAGAAATGGCTGTTTTCTCGATGATGGCGCTGTTTGCAGTCATTTTTCTTGTTGCGCTTATGACTGCGTTTGTATCATTCATCTTCTGGATCTGGGCGATTGTTCATTGTCTCCTATCCAGGATGACGAATGCGCAGAAACTGTTTTGGATTGTTGTGATTGTATTTTTTAATGTAATTGGAGCTTTGCTCTATCTAATTTTTTCAAAGGTTCAAGGTGGTGATATTGTGAAATCTAAGAAATTTAAAGGAAAAAGACTTTTTCGAAGTACAAAAGACAGGATGATTGGCGGTGTTTGTGCAGGTATTGCAGAATATCTTGATGTGGATCCTACGGTTGTAAGACTCTTGTGGGTGTTGTTTACCATCATTAGTTTTGGGGCAGGAGGAGTGTTCGCATATATCATTGCATGGATAATCATTCCAGAAAATAGTAAGCATTGAGTATGAAGACATTGATAGCATACAGCTCAGTACATCATAGGAATACCAAAAAGATAGAAGAAACGATGGCTGATGTCCTTGATGCAGAGGTATTGATGGCGAATTATGTGGACTTCGCGCGGAAACTAAAAAGTTAGGAATACCTATAAATATTCCTATAGTTAGCGCCGTAATTAAATAGACAAATTTTACAAATAATCAAAAGGCGCTAATCTATATAGTGAAGACATTTGTCAAAATAATTATGTCTTCAACTATATCACCCATAGGTATTAAACAAGAGGATTTTGTTTACTGAAAGATTTATATATTTTAAAGTTTTAAGATATATTAAAAGTTGTAAATGTTGTAAATTACTGTGATAGCATGATTGGGGCTGAAGGAGAGTTTAGGGTATTTATGGAAAGGATGTGCCAGATGGCAGGTCTGGACCCAGTGTCTTCAAAGGTTATTGCGCTTGTGTATATTTCACCTGAAGATATGGCAATGGATGAAATTGGTAAGGCAACAGGATATAGTCCGGCGTCAATCAGCCTCAAGGTGACTATGCTTGCGCAGTTTGGAATCATCAGTAAAACCCGCAAGCCAAATAGTAAGAAATATTATGTGCATATGGAGAAGAATCTGATTGATTCAACAATAGATCATCTTGTAAAAAAGCAGCAAAACCAGTTGAGTTATGCAAAATCCGAACTTCCCGGGATACTTGAGAAGTTCAGGGAGCGGACGAAGACTGATGATGACAAAAAGAAGCTTTTAGTGGTTGAAGAATATTATGGTCAGGTAATGAGATTTGACTCTGTAATTATTGAAATGATTGACATGCTAAAGAAAGTCAGGTGATTTTATATGAATAGGAAAGTGCCTGTGATTGAAGTAAGGAATGTGGAGAAAATATATAGAATGGGAGATGTTGAGGTTCCTGCACTTGACGGTGTTGACATTGTCATCAATCGCGGTGAGTTTGTCGCAATCATGGGTCCAAGCGGGAGCGGGAAGAGCACTGCTATGAATATGGTCGGATGTCTTGATGTGCCTACAAAAGGCAAGGTTTATCTTGATGGTAATGATATATCACTGCTTGGAGAGAGCGAACTTGCGCAGATACGCGGCAAGAAAATCGGGTTTATCTTCCAGACATTCAATCTCATAAATTCAATTAATGCAATTGAAAATGTCGAACTTCCTATGATATTCCAGGGTGTTTCTAAAGATAAGCGCATGATGCGGGCAAGAGAACTTCTGACCCTGGTTGATCTGAAGGACAGGATGCATCACAAGCCAACAGAGATGTCTGGAGGTCAGCAGCAGAGAGTGGCTGTTGCAAGGGCGCTTGCAAATGACCCTGAAGTGATTCTTGCAGATGAACCGACAGGAAACCTTGATTCCAGGACAGGAGAGGAGATTATCGGGCTTATTGAGAAGCTGCATAAAGAAGGGAAAACAATTATTATGGTCACGCATGATGAGAGCATAGCAAAGCATGCGCAAAGAGTAGTGCGTCTAAAAGACGGGAAAATTGTTAAGAGTTTATAGGTGATTTTATGAAAAAAATGTTAGCTGGATTGATTGTGATGATGATATTAGTCTCAGGTGCTGCGCTTGCGCAGACCAGCCCGGGATATAGTGACTTCAAGATTGTCTCTACAATATATGAGCCCTACCCTGCGGAGCCTGGGAAGTATATTGACCTTTATGTAAAGGTTGAGAATCTGGGTACCAGAGCTGCAACAGATAGTACTTTTGAACTTCTGCCAAAATACCCGTTCAGTCTTGATTCTGATGTGGATGCAATTAAAAGTTACGGGCGTATTGAACCTGCGCAGCCTGTACTTTTGAAATACAAGGTCAGAGTTGATAAAAATGCAGTGTCCGGGAATAATTCAATAGATCTGAGATACCGTACTGGGGAAGAAGGTCTGTGGTTTACAATTTCATTTGATGTTTATGTAAAGCCCAGGGATACTATACTTTCTATTGAAAAAGTCGAATCTGTGCCAGATGAGATTGTAGCCGGGGGCAAGGCAAGTGTGGAGTTTACACTTAAGAATCTTGCAAATACGCAGATAAGGGATATCACTCTGAAGCTTGATATGTCTGATTCTGCTACTCCTTTTGCACCTGTGGACTCAACTACTGAAAAAAGGATTGAAAAACTTGAGCCAGGTGAAGATGAAAAGGTGCTGTTCAATGTTATTTCAGAAGCTGCAGCTGAGCCGAAAGTCTATAAAATACCTATTACTCTGACTTATTCAGATGAGGCAGGAACAACATATACTAAAAGCGATATTATCGGGCTTTTGATATCTTCTGATCCGGAAATACAGGTGTATATGGAAGAGTCAGATACATTTATGGGAGGTTCAAAGGGCAGTGTTATTGTAAGTGTCTCTAATATCGGTGCAACGCAGGCGAAGTTTGTGAGTATTATGCTTGCGCAGTCGAAAAATTACGAGATTGTCGGACCTGACAGGACATATATAGGTAACCTTGATTCAGATGATTTTGATACTGCGGAATTTAAACTCTATGTTGATGAGTCACTGAACAATACGAAGATACCGATTGATATTACTGTCACATATAAAGATGCATACAATGATGAGCATACTAAAATATTTGATCTTGAGCTACCGGTATATTCAAGGGATCACCTTATCAGGATTGGTGAGATAAGTGCAAATGGCAGTTCAAACACCACATGGTACGTAGTTGTTCTGATTTTTGTATTGTACATTGCATATAGAATCTTCAGGAGAAAGAAAAGGTCATGAGTTTTTGACCTTTCTTTTGTCTTTTCAGTTTTATATTGGTGAATGCAGTGATTTTAGATTATTTCAGGTTCTCGCTTAGGACATTCGGAGCGCGAAAGCTCCGTACAAGTCTTACGATTCTTGGAATCTTCATTGGTATTGCTGCTGTGGTCTCACTTATATCTCTTGGACAAGGTATGCAGGCTGCAGTTGATGAGCAGTTTGAAATGCTTGGAAGCAATAGAATCACTGTGACTCCCGGTGGTGGTGATATGTCATCGCCGATGACTACCGGACTTGTTGCTGCGAAGTTGTGTGATCATGATGTTGAGGTCATACGGAAAGTGAAGGGAGTTGATTATGCAATCGGCGTGCTTGTGAGGAGTACAAAGATCGAGTATCGCGGTAAGTCGCGTTATACCATGCTTTTTGCATCTTCTACTGATTCAAAGTCAATCAAGTTTATCCAGAATATTGATTATTTTATGCTGCAGGAAGGCAGGTATCCGAAAGAGTCTGAGAAGTATAAAGCAACAGTTGCTACAAATACAGGTATAGATCTGTTTGACAGGGAGATCAAGACTGGTGAAAAGATAACTGTCAATGACCGGAATCTCGAAGTGGTTGCAATTACAAAAAAGACAGGCAATCCAGTCCATGATACTAAGATTACGATACCACTTGATACTGCGCGTGAGATTTATGGTATTGAAGATGAGTTATCATTAATATTTGTTGAGGTAAGTCCTGGTTTTATGCCTGCGGAAGTTGCAGAAAATATTGAAAAAGCTCTGCGCAGAGATCATCGCGTCAAGGTGGGCGAAGAGGATTTCACTGTGTCTACTGCTGAGCAGATGATTGCGAGTTTCAAGGGAATGCTTGGAATGGTACAGGCGTTTCTTGTCGGGATTGCATTCATATCGCTTCTTGTCGGCGGTGTAGGGATTATGAACACTATGTACACTTCTGTTATCGAGAGGACAAGAGAGATCGGTATCATGAAGTCAATAGGTGCGAGAAATCGTGATGTTATGGCGATATTTGTTATTGAGTCCGGGCTGCTTGGACTTGTGGGGGGGATTGTGGGAATTATCATGGGTTTTGCTATTGGAAAGACTGCGGAAATGATTGCTGTGTCTTCAGGTGTGACAATTTTGAAAGTATTTTATTCTGCTGAACTGATTATTGGAGCATTGCTCTTTTCGTTTGTTGTCGGCAGTTTATCGGGAATGCTTCCTGCAATTGAGGCATCAAGGAAGAACCCGGTAGATTCATTGAGGTATAGAAGATGATGTTTATGATGGAAGATTATGTAAAAACTGCGTACAGGGATATCAAAAACAGGAAGAAGCGCTCATGGCTTACTATGATCGGGATAATTATCGGTGTAGCTGCAGTTGTTTCTCTAGTGTCTCTCGGTCAGGGACTGAAGGACGGGATGAATGCAGAATTTGATAAGATGGGCGCAGATGTTATAATGATTATGCCTGGCAGTGGCTTCCAATCAATGGGGAGTGTCGGGAGCAGTCTTACAAAGGATGATGTTGAAGTTATCAGGAAAGTAAGAGGAGTTAATCTTGCCGGTGGATTTTTGTCAAAAGTCGCTAAAGTAGAGTTTGGCAATGAGATAAAGTACTCATGGATCAATGGGATGGCAATGGATGAGTCAAAAGAGATAATTGACAATATGGAAAGTTTTGTGATTGAAAGCGGGCGCGACCTGAAAAGTGGAGATACATATAAGACAATGGTTGGAAATGCAGTTGCACAGGGTGATTTTTTTAAGACGAAAGTGCGCGCAGGAGATTATGTGATAATCAATGACAAGAAGTTCAGGGTTGTCGGGACACTTGAGCGGATAGGCAATCCGGATGATGATCAGGCATTTATAATCCCGCTTGAGACTGCGCGTGAGCTATTTGATGAGCCGGATGATTTGATGGTCATCATGGCAAATATTAAGCCTGGTTTTGATCCTTCTGATGTTGCAGAGAATATTAAAAAAGCAATGCGAAAGGATAGAGACCAGAAAAAAGGTGAAGAAGATTTCAGTGTACAGACATCAGAGCAGCTGAAAGAGACTGTTTCATCTATACTTGATCTTGTGCAGTATGTTTTGATTGGCATTGCAGGTATTTCTCTCCTTGTCGGAGGTATAGGCATTATGAACACAATGTACACTTCAGTGCTTGAAAGGACAAGTGACATAGGTGTCATGAAAGCAATTGGCGCAAAGAACAGCAATATCATGTGGATATTTTTGATTGAGTCAGGGATGATAGGTTTTAGCGGCGGTGCGATTGGCTGCGTCATCGGGATTTCTATCAGTAAGTCTATAGAATATATCTCATCTGTTGAATTAGGTGTAGATTATTTGAAGGCATCGGTTGCACCTGAGCTTATTTTTGGTGCGCTTATGTTTTCGTTCATAGTGGGAATGCTTTCCGGGACTTTGCCTGCTGTCAAGGCTGCAAGGATGAAGCCTACTGATGCTTTGAGGTATGAGTGAGTTTAATATCGCTGATACAGATATAAATAATGTAGTCACCTAATATTCTGCTATGCACATAGAGATAAGAATACAGGGCAAGGATTCCAAAAAAAAGAAATATTATCTTGCGCATTCTTTGCGGCGCGGTAAAAAGGTAAGGAAGCTCAGGTTTTATCTCGGCCTGAACTTAACAGAGAAAGAACTTGCGCAAAAAAGGAAATATGCAGAAGAAACTATAAAGGAAAGAATAAGAGCAGAGGAAATCATACCCGATCCATTTCATACCGTTCTGTCTTCTGAAGAACAGGAAGAACTTAAGGCGCTTGAGTCTAAATGTGATATAAAAGTAAGTCATCTATCAGAAATGGACTGGGCTAAATACATACGATTATTTACATATGACACAAATGCTATTGAAGGTTCTACTTTAACAGCACCTGAAGTTGACAGTATCCTTGTAAAGAATAAACTACCAAAAGACAAGTCAAAGTACGATATCTCTGAAACATACGGGGTTTCAGAAGCAGTACAATACATTAGAAAAACAGCAGATCATATTTCACTGAATCTGATGACGAATATACACGAGATTGTCTTTAAGGAGTCAAAAGATTTTGCAGGCAAGTTCAGGTCAAAAGGTATAGAGGTTGCAGTTGTGAATGCAGAGGGAATAATTATTCACAGGGGTGCACCGTCAGCTTATGTGACAAAGCTTCTTGATGAATTAGTAAATTGGTATAATCTGAATAAGATGAAATATCCGCCGATAGTTCTTGCTTGTGTTGTTCACAACCAGTTTGAAAATGTTCATCCGTTCCAAGACGGGAACGGGAGAGTTGGTAGGCTTCTCCTTAATAATATCCTGCTTAAGCACGGTCTTCCCCCAGTCAATATTGAATTGAAGAATAGGGCACAATATTACAATGCCCTGCAGGAATATGAAAAGAACCATAATTTAAGACCGTCAATAGAACTCATAATAAAAGAATATAAGGTCATGAATAAATTGTTCTCCAATAAAAATGGGTGACTACATTATTTAGCGCTGTAGTCACCTAACCAAATATTTCAGTGACCTTGCATATAATACGCGCGCAGTAAGATTAAAGTCTACCGATGCATCAGGGTATGAATGAGCTTTTGAGTCATAGCGCATCGATTAATTATAATGACTAGCTACGACAAAAGAACTTAATCCTAAATATACCACTTTCTCCAGTATAAGCAAAAATATCCTGTATAAATACAGGACAAGAAGTAAATAATCATTTTCCTGACATCAGGAAAACGATAGACATTCCAAAAGGAGCGACAAAGGATATTGAATAATATATGTTAACAAGACCTAAGTTCTATTTAGCATAACTGATGTGTTTCTATGGGATAAAGTACACTGATTAAGACTTCCGATACTTTAACAAATATCTCAAATAAGTCTCAAAAATTTCTTAAGCGCAAGATGTTTAGGCGGCTCGTATGTTTTGCCTAACAGGCGCGCTGCTACGCGTTTATATTCTATTGATGCAGGAGAATATGGTACATTAGATACAACTGGCACTTTCTCAAAAATGCTTTTTTTAACATTCATGTCTTCTGGTACAATTCCAATCACAGATGTCTCGCACATGGTTTCGATATCTTCTGGTGTCAGTTCCCAGCCGTTGTTCTTGACTCTTGTGATTATGACTCCGAAAACATTTTTTTTCATGTCTCTTGCCATCCGTGATATTTTTGCGCCATTGGCTACTGTCGGCATTTCCGGATTAGTGATAATGATTACTTCGTCACAGGCATCCAGGATTGAGATAGCGCCTTTGTCCAGACCTGCCGGGGAGTCAACTATTATTGTAGCATCTAGTTTGTTTAGAGCAAGTCTCATTTTAGATACATCAGCATCCAATAATTCCAGGTCTATAGATGACGGGATAAATTTCAGACCTGTCTGGTGCATATAGATTGCACGATTAATCTCTATATTCTGATTGAGAACATCCTGAAGATTATTTGGGAACATATACAGCCCCAGATGGATACCCATTGTTGATGCAGTTGTATCTGCATCTACTACTATAACGTCTTCGCCAAACTCATGTAGCGCAAGTGCAATGTTAAGTGAAGATACTGTTTTACCTGTACCGCCTTTTCCTGAAACTACTCCTATTATCTTTGCCATAATATCACCCTTATACTAATAAGAGTGATAGTATTAAATACTTTGTGGTAGTTACACCCAAAACAACATATAATCCTATGGAAAAATAGTAGTTATCATGATATTATGCCTGCTTTGGAACATATTTCATACTTGATCCGCATATAGGACAGCTGTCTTCTGTGGTTTCCACTATTTTTTTGCATCCCATGCATTTTTTGTGCCATGTGAATTTATGCCGGATACCTTTTTTAGATAAAGAAAGTGTTTCGATTTTCAGGTGCTTGCATAAGTTCTGGACTGCATAGTCATCTGAGACTACTACTATATTTTTACCTTTTTCCCTGAAGTGCAATGCCAGAGCCACAACCATCTTATCTGTTTTTGACAGTTTGTCGTTTGTATGTTTTGCAGCTTCTTCTGCGCTTTTTTTGTGCCTGGTTTCCGGTTCCAGTATGGCAAGACCGAATCGCTGCATCTTGTCAAATTCTATGGATGCCTTACCGCTTTTCATCTCTTCTGCTACTTCAAAGACTGTTACGCATGCTTTGTTTTCGAGGAACGGGGCATGGGCTTCAAGGAATACTGTTGAGTCCAGAATATAGAGTTTTTCTGTCTGCATAGACATTATTTGAATCGGATAAATATTTATAGTTCTGCATCAAACTAGTTATGGATAAATATGATCAAACATGTTATGACGCCGGCACCTTTTGATAGGATAATGAGAAAGTCCGGTGCTGAGAGGGTTTCTGAAGGCGCAGCAAAGGAACTTAGAGATGTTGTTGAAGATATTGCTGAGAATCTGTCAAAGGAGATTGTTGTTGTTGCACGCCACGCTGGCAGGAAGACCATTAAGAAAGAAGATGTTGAACTTGTTATGAGACATCATTGAGTGATTTCTTGTTTTTTCTGATTTTTGTCTGGCTCTTTTTTTTCATTATAGAAATCATCTACTGAGTTTGATGATGCGAGGGATAGTGACTGGTATACCCTGAAGCTTTCGCATGGCGATTCAAGCATTTCTTTTATTGTTTCTTTATTTCTTTTGTTGATATATTCCATATCTGTCCTGTATTCTATGGTTTCCTTTTCTGTTTTTTTTCTTGCCAGATGCCTGAAAAGGATGAATTGGTATCTCTTTTTTTCTGGTTTGGTTATGTTGTCTGTGGATTGTCCTATTTTTGCGTTTCCCCTGAATGATTTACAGTCTGATTCTACGTGTTCTATCAGGTCTGATAATTCTGATTTTTGAATTTCTGTGTCTATTTTGAAATGATGTGAGCATGAATTTGATGTGAATACGAATTTATAGAACTTGTCATTGTCTCCTTTACATATTACTGCGAATAGCATTTTTTACACCTTTTTCCTGTCTGATTGGGTTTGTGTATGTCTATAAGTTATTTATGTGTCCATAAATAAATATGTGTGGTTTGTTTGTTTCATGCAAACTGCGCCAAAGTGCGCTGGCATCTGATGTTTGATAAAAGTCTGCTTTGCTTTTTGTAGTGTTCAAAAGGCAGTTTCAGTTTTGATTTCATATGCGCGAGCGCGCCGCCAAGTGTATCAAACTTATCTGGCTTGTTTTGGAATGCGCCTCTTATTGTTTCACGGATTACCCAGACGCCCATTGGGGTGTCATATTCTGGGTGCACTTCTCTTATTATAAGTGATGCAGCCTGCCTTTTTATCTTGGATAGATATTCTGCGACTGCAAGTCTTGCGGAATAATAGGCGCCTGTTACATTGGATGCGTATGTCTTTCTGCCATAGTAGTTTTCATGGTCTGAAAACAGGATTGGTTCAGTTCCTTTTGGGTTCCATACGCTTTTTGGGAATTTTGTCTCTATTACTTCAAACTGCCATTCACCAGGTATAGCAAGGATCTCAAAATGATTTCCAAGATATGTGTTTTGAAACACAAGATATTCGCTCAGTGATTTATAGTCCTTTATTTTCATGACCTGCTTTTTTGATATTGCATCATCAACAGCAGTAATTGTCCATCTTGTGGGCACCAGTTTCCTGCTTTTCTCAATACCTAAAAGACCAAGAGACATAATCTTTGTAATTGTACTCTCATCAATCTTTTTCTCATAAAGATAATCTATTGCGTTTGTAGCTTTGAGATCAGTATCATCAATCGCTTTCTCAACAGGGCGTGCAACTGAGGGATTGCCTGTGATTTTTGCTTTCTTTACTTCAGCAGGAGAGCCGATTGGCGCCATTCTGGAGTCAAAGGACATGGCATATTTTGGTTTTCTCTCAAGCCAATACTCTGCATCAACCTGATTTTTCGATTGCGCTATTTCCTGTGCAATATCAAGGAATTTGTTATTTGATGATTTTATGTTGACTTTTGCTCTTACTGCGACCATGCCAGATCTTCTGTTTAGGATGTCAGGGATTTTGAAATCTGATTTATACCAGAATTCAGGATTGTCTCTTGTCCATGAATATTTGTCTTCGTGTGATGGTGTGAGGATATTCAGGTTTACTTTAGGATAATTTGTACGACCTACAAAACAACTGGGAGGGCTTGTGCCTGCGAAATTTGTGCCAGTGTTTTCAATGACTTTTGAGAATTGTTTCACTTTTGAGATAATATGGCAAAACGGCTTTTTGCAAAGGTTTCTTCCTTTACATCTTGTACAGAGATTGTAGTCCATGTGACTAGATTGTAAAAATAGATTTAAATGATGTTAAGTGAAATTACTGAACTGTCCATACACAAATATTATTATAGTCAATCCACTAACTTTTCATTGTTATCATCCTTCATGAACTTCTTGGTCCATACTTTCGTATATCCCTGCTTGTTACTGCTTATTTTTTCAAAGGCAACTGTTTCT
>DAOWAN010000100.1 GCA_030634545.1 Candidatus Nanohalarchaeota archaeon | reverse complement strand
TTCGCAAGCCGAAAAATCTCAACCACGCAATGGCTGTGGCAATGCGTCATAACAACATCCCCATCAGAAATAAGACGCGCTCCATACTGCGCAATCTTATCAAGCATCTTGCGCGTCTCAGAAATATAATGCCTGCAAACCAAAACAGCATACTTCCTCAACCCCGAAACATCCAACCCCTTACGCGAAGCAACCTTAGAGATAATCATCTCCTGCCCGGCACGAAGCGCAGGCTCAGTAGACCGAAGCCCCACAACCTCACGCGACACCTTGCGCAACTCAGAAACAAACGCCCCAGAACTCCCAGCCTGCGACTGTCGCGCCGTAATCATCAAAACCCGCGCACCTGCCACCGCCACATTTCTGGCACCCTGTATCTTAATAGACTTGATATCGCGCATAATCTTCTTGACCGCATCATCATTCGCACACATAAACATCCTTTTGCCCAACAACCTATTTATAGCTTACAAAAAAACCAAGACCAAAAAAAAACAATACAAAACCACAAAACACATAACACAAAACACATCTACAACAGGGAGGGTGGGGGCTAGAGGACGGACATCAACCACACACCAAGGGGGAGAAACACAGACTATCAACAAGCAAAAACCCTACCCACTAACCAAAAACGAATCATAGAACAATAAATATACATGCTTGAGCGCAGCGAAAAGCATCAGATAACCAGCCCTCCACAAGCTGCACTACTTAAGCACCTTATAAATACTCCTAAACCTCTGCAAAAACGTAACAAAAGACAGCACAAAAATCACATAAATCGAATAAAGAAGCGCACCAGCAACAAAACACTCCGCCACAGCCCCTATAAACAGCACCGCATGCCTATCCGACCTCCCGGCAATCCCACCGTAAAACCTATCTTTCGTAAGCGCCTGCGCCTGCGTCCCAAGATAAGACACAAGAATAAGACACACAAGCGTCAAAAGAACCACATCAAGCGGCATAATCGGATTATACGCAATTCCGACAAAAATAAAGACATCCGAAACCCTATCAAAAGTATGATCAATAAAATCCCCCCTCTTAGTCGGCTTCCACTTCCCCTTCTTAGCAATCTCACCATCAACAATATCCAAAAACCCATTAAGAAACAAAAAAACAGCAGCCAGCAAAAAACTCCCTGAAAAGAAAAAATACCCCGAGAACACAGCACACACAAGCGCAGCCGTACTGACAATATCCGGATTAACATTAACAATAAACGGAGCAACAATACGCTCCCTCAACCACGGATACTTTCTAACAAGCTGCACAAGCATAAAACAACCTCAAAAAAGACACCATACAATCCCGGCACCAATTCAGTAACAAACAACTATTAAAACACAAAACTTAATAAAACAAATCCACAACACTTCAACCTAACCCCATCTTCCAAGCGTAGTCTGCTTCTTCTGCTCACAAATATCATCAAGCTTCCGAAACATACTATCAATCCTCTCAGAAGACAACCCATGCCGCACCCACATAATCTCTCGGATCTTCTCCCTGTCCCCCTCCCCCTGCACAACACAACAATCAGAAACAACCGGTGGATTCATAAAAAACTCATGAATCTCACGCATAGAAACATCAAAACCCCACTCAACATTCCGCTCAAGTTCAGAAAGCGCAGGATAATTCAAAACAAGCTTAAGCGCATTCTTAGGACCAACCCCCTTAATCCCCCCCGGATTATAATCAGTACCAATAAGAATACCAAGATTAACCAGCTGCTCACGACTCAACTTCAACACATCAAGAACATGCTTTAGGTCAATCATCTCCGGCTTAACCTCCCGATAAACATTAGCACCCGCCACCTTCCTCTTCCCAGAAACATTCAGGTTCCGCACAAGCCTCGGCGCCCCAAACAAAAGCGTATCATAATCACTAGAAGCAACCGCATAAACCATACCCTCACGCGCCATATAAGCTGCCTGCGCCTCACCCTCAGACGGCGCCGAAACAACCGGAATCCCAAGCGCGCACAAAAGCTCACGAGCCTCAGCAATCATAGCATCATTAATCTCAACCGACGCCTGCGCATACTTCCTCGCATCAGAAACCCTACCTTCATCACGCGCCTCCTCCCACTTCTTCTTAGCATCAGCCCTAGCCTTCCTTCTCACCGAATTCGTACCCGCCTTAAACACAGGCGGCTTACCATCAAACACATATACAAGATTAACCCCCGCCTGCATAAGATTAAGAGACCGGTAAAATAACCCCGAAAGATGACTGGTAACCTCCCCATTCTCATCCTTAAGCGGCGTCCCGTCATATTGGCGGATAATCGAAAGAAACTGGTAAAGCGTATTCAGCGCATCCACAGCAAGCGTCTTCCCCCGAAAATCCTCTGCCGAAACCTCGCTCCTCGGAACAATATCAGATATTTTCACACCCATAAAACACACCACACCAACAAACACTCCGCCAACAGATAACTACCACTAATAACACAAAAAAAAGCAGACTGTTAAATCTCCCGAACATATTGTTCCTCCCACACGATTTTTTGGGACTTATTTGTAGTTTTTAATAAAATCCATTTTAATTGCGGATTCGCACACCAAAATTTATTCATACTATCTTTCCTTCTAACTCGTATGCAGCCCTTTGATTTTAAATCTTTCAGATATTTTGAAACATTTTGAGACGGTATATGCAGGTTATCTGAAATAGACTTATTTGTAATTTCTTTTCGTTTTACTACTTCCATAAGTACATCCTTTCCGCGTTGTGTTATTGATTTAAAAAAAGTCTTTTCTAAAATTATATTCAATGTTGAAACTAGTTTATTCATATCCAATATTATTGGTCGTTCATATGTTAACTCAACAATTGCAGAATTTAAACTATTCAACACATCTCTAATATTTCCATCAAATATTCTGTATAGTTCATCAATTACATCAGAAGTATAAGGAATAATTAAATCAATATCATCTCCAATTTTTAACGAGTATAATCTCTTATTTAATATCTCAGAAATTTCATTTAATTCTAATGATTCTATCTGAAATGTAGTGTCATTCATTATTGAAGAAAAACGAGGCATACTAAGTAATACAGACTGTACAGTAAGATTTCCAACAAATATAAAATGAACTTTCTGCATTTGAAAAAAATCTCTTAAATCATCAAATAGGCATCTTAATTTTTCTTCAGGAATTAATTCAAGATTATTATAATGAAGTATAACGCTTTTTTGTGTGTGCTTCTCGATATTATTAATAACTTCTTCAAAAAAACAAGTTATTACAGGAAAAGTCAATTTTGTAGGATCTTTTGATTCAGCACCATAATTTCCACCAATACTCGCTATACTTACACCATACTGTTTGTCAGACATTCCTATTTCCAAAAAGGATTCTAATTTTTCATAAATTTCATCATCTATCGGCTTATCTTTTAGCAACTTTAGTGTGAGATATATATCTGAAAGAGTATTATAGATAAAGTCTTCACAAGACCAATTTTTATGAACCGCAATTTCTCTATAAGGCGTAAAAAAACCAGAGTTATTAGCATTATGTCTAACAAAATTAACAAAGGATGTCTTTCCAACACCCGCATCACCAAAAACTAAAACTCTGGAACTTGAATTTGACCCAATTATCTTATTAATTCTTTTAATATGCTCTGTTCGTCCTACAAAACTATCTATTGATACTAACCCACCACGAACTAATATTGGATCAGTCATAAACGGATTTGATTTAAGTCCATACATTTCCCAAATATCTCTGATTTGGTCAGAAAGCATATACAGTATTAACGACGAACTTTTAAATATACTAGTAACATTTCACAAATGTTAGTATTGTTACTATAGTTCAGGTCGTTACTAAATGGACAAACTGAACCTAAAATCGATAGACCTTAACTATCCGGGAAAATCTTCGATTTTCTGGATGATAAAAATCTATGATTTTTAATCATATGGAAAAGTCATATTGTCCATTTTGAAGACGCTAGTCTTCGAAAGCGTGGCATGTAATGCCATGAAAAAGTTATGACTTTTACTATATCATACTAACAACCTTTCACAAGATTGAGGTTGAAGCAAAAATCAAACCAGCGTAACACCAGTATTTTCCGCATCCTGCACTCCCTCAACACCGCGAAGCTCACCCTCAATCTTCTCCAGAAGTCCGCCCTCATCCGCCATAAGAACAAGCACAATCAACTGCTTCAAACCAAAAGCAATATCCTCCTGCTTCATCTCCTTAACATCACCAATACCAAGCTCCTTGATACGAGCCTCTACAGCACTCAAATCAACATCAACAGACTCAGGCATAACCCTGAAAGTCGCAAGCACATTACCCATAAAACATCACCAATCCAACTTAACTCAAGGTCCGACAAACCCGCACTTTCTGCAGGTATAATTATTCGAAGTAATCTTACACTTACTGCACCTGACAATCATATCACCGCAGGCAGGACACTTAAACTTAACCGAATGCTCACCAACAGTAATACTGGCACCGCACCCATTACATGACATATCTTCCATATTATTCACCATTAGACTATAAAATCACAAACAAATTCATGAATTTACTTAATATACCCCCTAAACCTTTATAAACTTTGCCAATACACATCCATTCAAGTAATGCCCTCATAGTCTAGTGGATAAGATATAGCCCTGCGGAGGCTGTGGCCCGGGTTCGAGACGCGTAACCACAAAAACGCGAGAAAATCCCGGTGAGGGCATTACACCCATTCTATAACATATATAAATGTCAACAACCAATAACTTAAAATGCCAACAGAGAAACTAACAGAAAGCGACATAAACCGTCTAAAAGGAATAGTCGGTCTGGGATCAACACCAGAACCACAACCAATCACCCCCGAAAAAACCCAGGAAGAACAGATTATGCCAACACCTGTAAACGCACCAATCCAGACACAGGCAAACAACCACATAGAACCAGCAAAACCAGTCGAAACAAAACCAAAAACACAAGTAGAAACCGAACTATTCGTAAAAATCGACGAACACACAGAAGTCGCAAACCAGCTCATAAACGCAAAAAAAGACATAAAATACATAGCAGACACAATTTCTTTATTAGGAAAAGCAGAAAAACTAAAAGCAGAAGCAATTGAAAGACTCGAATCCCACCTGAACACTCTCGACGAAAAACTTGCAGACGTAGAAGAAAAACTAAGCGCCCCGGACGGTCTCGAAATCCCTGAAGAAGGCGTAGACTTAGGCATGTCAAGCGACATCTCAAACCTCCACAAGACACTTGAAAACCTCAAAGACGAACTAAGCGACCTTGACTAGACAAACACACCACTAATTCTTCAGACAACAGCAACCCCAAAAGCAACTGCTCCAATAACAAGCGCCAACGCAACCACAAACTGCAGAATCCACGCAAAAAAAGCAGAAAACCACGACAGCTTAAACACTTCCTTATACACAAACAAAAGCAAAACAAACCCGACAACAGGCACATCCAAAACAGCGCCAACAATCCCGACAATAAGATTGACCATAAGCACCTTAAAAATCGTCGCCTTACCACCCAAAAACTTAACAGCAAAATAAAGCGGCAGCGCAGAAATAATAATAATTACAACAACAGCAAGAATCCCAACACTAACCCCAGACAAAAGCCCCATAATACTTCTTGCACACAGACTTTTTTAAAATGAACACTCACTACCCAACCAGTCCGCAAACAACATCAACCGCCCGCAAAACCCCCTTCCTGCACACATCACTCAACTCACACCCAAACCCGACAGACTCAGGCTGCACCCCAACAAAAACAACCTCACACTCAGAACTCCTCTCCAGATACCCAATAAAAAGCGACAACGGCAACTGATGCGTAGAATGCAGAAACCCCTTTATCCTCGAAACATCAACAACCTCAACCGTCCCAGACTCCGCTCCCATAGCAACAGCATCAACAACAATAACCTTACGCGCACCAAATCCAACAACCTTATTAAGGAAATTCTCAGGCGCACTCCCGCAATCAACAAAAAGAATCTCATCTCTCCCAGACAACTTCTTCCGCAACTCATCAACAACAACAGGACCAACCGCATCATCACCGCGCAGCCTGTTCCCAACCCCGCAAACAACACACCTCATAAGAACAAACACCCCCCGACATTCAACACAACTTCTCCCCAACCCGGCGCACAGAATACGCAATACCCAAAATCCCTGAAAAAATCATCATCAAAGCCCCGGCAAAAAATCCGGCGCCAAAAACCAGCCCAAAAAGCCCGCTAACCGCAAGCATCCGCCCGCCAGCCCTCCTATCCTCATACTCAAACACATACAGCCCATAAAACGCAAGCACCCCAAAAAGCACCCACACAAGCCCAATACCACGAACATACCATGCCGCATCCAGAGGCAAAAGCAAAACATGCAAAACAATCCCCGAAACAATAGAAACAACCCCTGCCACACTGCCAAAAACATGAACCTCATCACTCTTACGATGAACATGCGCAGTCTCAGCCCCAAAAACCTCCTCCAAAAACCCCATAACAATACTTCACAACACTAATATATATATAAATTCCGAAACCAAAAAACAAACATGCACGAACAATCCGCAGTCCAGACAATAATAGAAACCCTGAAAACAACAAACCCGAAAAAAGCAAAAATAAAACTAGGCATGATGCGCGGCGAAAAATCAAGAATTCTCGACATATTCAAAAACCAGGTCCAAAACACCCCCTTAGAACAAATCAGGCTGGAAATAGAACAAACCCCCGTAACCTCAAAATGTCAATGCGGCTTCGAAGGGACAATAGACATCCCGGGTCACGTCCACTTCATAAGATGCCCAAAATGCAGCAAAATAATCGAACCCCTCACAGGAAACGAACTGGAAATAACCACAGAATACTAACCACCCACAAAAGAACAAACTGTGTCACCTGACCACCAACAATCCACACCTCTAAATCGGGTGGGCGGGGGCTTGAGAAAAACAAAACAAAAAATAATCACTCGTGCGCTTGAGCGAAGCGAAACGCACTTGATAGCCAACCTTTCAGAAGGTTGGGACTCCACCAAACACAAAGGGGGAATAAACAGCACTTCACATTCAACCAAAATAAAACACAACAAGCACCCTTCTATGCACTTAATAATCAACCTTTTACAAGGTTAATGCAGGGGAAGGGATTCGAACCCTCGAACTCCTACGAGACTGGATTTCTTAAAATCATCGCATGCAAAGCATGCTCAGCACTCAAAAATGTATTGAATGTATTCTTGAGTCCAGCGCCTCTAACCCGCAAAAAAGCAAGGAAACACCCTGCTAAAATACTTTGGCCAGCTTGGCGACCCCTGCAAGTAAATAAACTATAATAGACCCAAAACCTTAAAAATCATACTA
>DAOWAN010000178.1 GCA_030634545.1 Candidatus Nanohalarchaeota archaeon | reverse complement strand
TGGATGTTGATTGTGTTTTTGTTACGTTGCCCAAGCTTTCTAATGTTTTTCGGGTTAATCCGCTTTCTTATTTCAGGAGTTTTTTTGAGATTAGACAGAAGGTTAAGGGTGTTGATGTTGTTCATGAGAGGTTTCATGTAAATCCTGTTGATTTGCTTTTTTTGGGCAATAGGAAGTATGTGCTTGAGGTTAATGATCCTGCTATTGAGCTTGCTCATGGTTTTAAGAGGGTTTTGTATCGATGGCTTGTGCGGATGAAGTACGGGCGGGCGGATGCGATTGTTGTGCAGACTGAGACTTTGAAGGGGATTGTTTCTCGGCATACTGATACTCCGGTTTATGTTGTGCCAAACGGGGTTGATACTGCGCGTTTTAGGCCGGGTGTGAAGAGTGGGTTTCGAAAGAGGTATGGGTTTTCGGAGTCGGATGTGGTTGTTACTTTTGTGGGGAGTTTCAGGGAGTGGCATGGTGTGCTTGATGTTGTCAGGATGGCGAAGCGGTTGCCTCATGCCAAGTTTTTGCTTGTTGGCAGCGGGAGGTTGTTTTCTGATGTGCAGAGGGAGGCTTCTGGTGTTTCTAATGTTGTTCTTGCGGGGGCTGTGGATTATGATGAGGTGCCCGGGATTATGGCGGGGTCGGATGTGCTGATTGCGCCGTTCAGTACCTCTGGTTTTCCTGAGCTTGATGTGTATGGGTTCTTTTGGTGCCCTGTGAAGCTGTTTGAGTATATGGCGTCAGGTAAGCCTGTTGTTTCTTATGATTTTCCTGAAGTGAGGAAGATTGTGGGAGATGGTGGGCTGCTTGCGAAACCAGGGGATTTTGATGGATTTGTGAGGATGGTGAGCCAGTTGGTTGATGATGAGAAATTGAGAGGTAAGTTGGGTCGAAGGGCGCGAGAGTTGGCTGAGAAAAGATATGGGTGGAAAAGGAGAGTGGATGAGTTGGTGAGGATTTATAATGGTTTTAGGACTAAGGAGAGGGTGAGTTGATGGGTATGAGTATGAAGGTCTCTGTCATTATGGCTGCGAGGGATGAGGATGCGACGATTGCGCGTAGTATTGAGAGTCTGCTTAATCAGACTTATAAGAATCTTGAGATTATTGTTGTGAATGATGGGTCTACTGATAATACACAAGATATCGCGAAGAGATATTCTTCGAAGCATAGTAATGTTATTTTGAAGAATATCAGGTATATGAATAAGGGTTGTGTGAGGCCGAGGTATATCGGGATTGAGAATACTGATGGTGAGATAATATTTGTTGTGGATGCTGATGCGATTTATGCGAAGGATTATGTGGAGAAGTGTGTTTCTTGTCTTAAGGATAAGAAGGTTGGGGGGGTTATCGGGAAAATTCGCGTCTGGGATCCTAAGACGTTTATTTCAAAGTATAGGGATGTGCTTTATCGGCTGCGGTTTGATGATGTTGAGAATATAGAGAGGGAAATAAGTGAGGGGAAGCTTGCGGCGTGGATGTTTCGCCGCGAGGATTATGTGCGGCTTGGTAAGTATGACAGGTCGCTTGCTTACGGGGAGGATAGGGATTTTGCGAAGAGGCTGCTTGACAATGGGTTGAAGATTGTGTATGAGCCAAAAGCGCTTTGGTATCACCGGTGGAAGGAGTATCTGGGTGAGACTGTTTTGAATAATTTTGAGATGGGGCAGCAGAATTACGGGTTTAGTAAGGGGAATTTTAAGGTGTGGCTTAAGGTTCTGTATTTTTTGAGTGTTGTTCCTGTTTTTTTGTTTTCTTTTGTTTATTTTTATTTTGGATTGCTGCTGCTTTTGCATCCGATTCCATTGTTTTTTAATGGTGTCAGGTTGTTTAGGCGGGGGGATCATTTGGAGTATAGGTATTATGCGCTTTTGGGACCTGTTGTTTCTTATGTTTATAATATCCCATATGCTTTTGGGTTTTTGCTTGAGTTTTTGAGGGATGTGGCTGGTGTGAGTAAGTTTTGAGGGGAGGGAGTCAGTTCCAGCCGATGTCTTTGTATGTTTTGAACCAGTCTATGTATTCTTTCAGGCCTTTTTCCAGGTCGTATTCGGGTTTGAAGTTGAGGAGGTTTTTGACTTTTGTTGTGTCTGCGCATAGCTTTTGTACTTCGCCGGGGCGGGGCTCTATGTGTGCGGGTTTTAGGTTGTCTTTTTTGCAGAGGGCGATGATTTTGTTTGCGATGTCGAGCATTGTGTGGTCTTTGCCTGTTCCGAAGTTGATTATTTCGCCTGCAAGTTTTTTTTTGTTTTCTTTTACGAGGCTGTATGCCTGTATGGCGTCTTTTATGTACATGTAGTCGCGGGATTGGGTGCCGTCGCCGTAGATGATGGGCGGCTGGTTGTTGAGGGTTCTTCTTATGAAGATTGATATTGCGCTGCCGTAGCCGCCGTCTTTTTGTTTCGGGCCGTAGGTGTTGAAGTTCCTGATGATTGTTATGTTCTGACCATATGTTCTGAAGTAGGAGTAGCATAGGCGATCTGCACCTGCTTTGCTTGCGGCGTAAGGAGATTGTGCGTCGAGAGGGTGGGTTTCGTCCATAGGGCTTTTTTGTGCGCTGCCGTATACTTCGCTTGAGGAGGCAAATATGAATTTTTCGACGTCGTGTTCGCGCATGGCTTCGAGCATGTTGAGGGTGCCGAAGTAGTTGATTTCCTG
>DAOWAN010000057.1 GCA_030634545.1 Candidatus Nanohalarchaeota archaeon | reverse complement strand
TAATAAATCACCATACATACAAGTATAAATGGAGTATTATAAACCTTACTTTTCTCAGATATGAGGTAATGCGATTGCATAACTACCGAGAATTACCGAGGAAGCGAGTGATTTTCATAATCTGACTGAAACACAGTAAACCCCACAAGCAAATGATTTGGTCCTTACTTGTGCAACAGCACCATTAAAGATACTAATAAGGCTAAAGTTTTAAAGATTCTTTGTTAAAATCTATTCCAGGTAATCTTATGGACTACAAAGGACTTTCAGCTGCGCAGTATATCAAAATGTCTAAAGATGGAGATATTGACATCACTGATTTTTATACCAGACTAAATTGTGAACTGAACACACTCCAGAAAAAAAACAATTATTTTGTTACGATTGTTGAAAATACAGATGTTTCTGTAGACAAGAACACCAAACTTGCCGGCTTGCCGATTTCTGCCAAAGACTGCATCTGTACAAAAGGCGTCCAGTCTACTGCCGGATCTAAAATACTTAAAGGATATATACCTCCATTTGATGCTACTGTTATCGCACGAGCTAAAAAAGAAGACGGTGTTCTTATCGGAAAGACCGTACAGGACGAGTTCGGATTTGGCACATTCTCAACTAACTCAGCATATGGCATTCCCAAAAACCCGCATGATTCAAGTAGGTCGTGCGGAGGCTCAAGCGGTGGTGCCGCCGGTCTGACAGCAGCCCTTGACATGCCCCATATTGCGTTTGGGCAGTCTACAGGCGGCTCAATATCATGTCCCTCATCCTTTTGCGGTGTAGTGGGACTCACCCCCACATACGGCAGAATTTCAAGATACGGACTGATTGATTATGCAAATTCACTTGATAAGATAGGACCTATCGGAAAATGCGTAGACGATGTCCGCCTGCTTTATGATATTGCTTCAGGATATGACCCGCTTGACATGACAACCATAAAAGAAGAAGATAAAAGAGACAATAAATTTGATATAGATGGTCTGAAACTCGCAATACCAAAAGAATATTTCCCGCCAGACATAGATGCCTCTGTCAAAAAAATAGTATTAGATGCAATTGACAAGATGAAATCACTTGGCGCAGAGATATCAGAATGTTCACTTCCCCATACAAAATATTCTATTCCTGCTTATTACATAATCGCCATGGCTGAGGCATCAACAAATCTCGCAAAATATTGCGGGATGAGATATGGGATGGAAGAAAACCCTGACGGAAAACATTTCGATGAGTATTTTTCGGATATAAGGGGCAGATATCTTGGAGATGAAGTAAAAAGAAGAATCATTCTTGGAACCTATACAAGAATGGCAGGATACAGGGACCAGTATTACCTGAAAGCCATGAAAGTGCGCAGACTCATTATTGATGATTACAAAAAGGCATTTAAGAAGTTTGATGCCCTATTGGCACCCACCATGCCGTTCATTGCGCCGAAATTTACAGAAATTGAAAAGCTTACCCCACTAGAGTGCTATAATGCCGACATCCTGACCGGTGCACCAAATCTTGCAGGAATCCCCATGTTATCTTTGCCTTGCGGAAAATCAAAAGGAATGCCCGTCGGACTGCACATTCTCTCAGATCACATGCGCGAAGACATGGTACTCAATATCGGAAAAGCATTTGAGAAAGCACAATAGAATCTAAAAACACATAATTGCAATATCAGACAAAATATTCAAATAGAACAACCCTATTCATTCATCAGCTATGAGATTATGCACCATTTTTTTCAGTATTCTTATTGTAAGAAGTATCATACAAAGCAGAACAACAGATGACAGAATACTCCTTGCAGTTGGCAATATCACATCATAAGCATAAAGAATACCCAATATTCCAAAATAGTAAACTATATTTGTCGACGCAAACCTAAAGGTAGCCTTTTGCGAATAGCGATGAGTAAATGATATATACACCAAAAAAATCGCATATCCAATGATTATTGACATCATTATGAACTTCTGGAAAACATACCTGCTCGTCGTCATAGAAAACAGTATATTTAGTCCTGCCCAGAAAAGCATAAGCCCATTGCAGATAGCTGTATTCCACCCAATATTTTCATCTTCATGCCTGCTAAAATAAACCTCAAGAACAATCCACGCCGCAAGCATAGGCAAAACAGTCCAGAATATCTTGAAGTTACTGAAAGGAGCTGTGATAATCACAAATATCGCTTTGTTAGAAACAGTGATGTACACGATTGATAAAAGAGCAGCGAAGAGCACAATTTCCGTTAAGATATGATTCAGATTATTCCTGTAATAAAATACAATCATCACAAGAATAGATAGTGGAAGTAATATAGGTCTGATAAGAAACATCATCAGTAAACCAAACAACAGAAGAATAGCAAGCAGTACATCTCTCATTGATATCACATAATCTAAAGCGATATGTATATTCTGTCACGAGTTATATATAAAATGCTACCCTGTTAAGTACCCTATTATTTGACGAATGCACAACAAATAGTTTTTTAAAGGTTAATGTCGAACTAATTGGATATTCTAAATATATGGTAATTATTATGGGATTAAGACCTGCAAGGATTTACAAGGAATTCAAGAGACCATATACCCGCAGGGCTATAAAAGTACACCGCAAGTCCTACATCAAAGGTGTTCCCGGAAAGAAGCTAAACAATTTCAACATGGGTAACATGACCGGCGAGTTTGAACATAGCGTACACATTACAATTGATAAGGATTCGCAACTCAGACATAACGCTCTGGAAGCATGCCGCGTAGCCGCTAATGCTTATATCAAGAAGAACGTTGAAGACAAAGGTTATTTTCTAAAGGTTCGTGTATTTCCGCATCATGTATTGCGCGAACATGCTCAGGCAGCTATCGCACAGGCAGACCGTTTCTATCAGGGTATGTCACATCCATTCGGAAAACCGACAAGCACAGCTGCAAGAGTCAGGAAAGGACAGCCAATCATGACTTTGAAAGTTAATGCCGGTGACATCACTGCTGCAAAAGAAGCACTCAGGCGCGCAGGCGACAAACTAGGCGTAAAGAACAGAATTATAATTGAGTAAAGTCTTTTCGCCACAGCGGAAGTAAACCCAATAATTCTACACCAACTAAATCTCTTTTTATGATATGGATAATAGAGAACAAAAATTTGCTTACGTGTATCTATATTTTTACCGGGTCTTTGTATCGTACAGTATGCCTTTCTTGTGGTTGTTCCAAATCTGCTTTTTCTTTAGGTGTGCTTGGGTTCAGGATTTGTCTTGCAATTATCTCAAGTTGTGCCAGCGCTTTCACCATCCCTTCAAATGACTCCTGCGGAGAGTCATAAGGACTGAAGTATTTATGGACATCGCCATCTGCCCAGTGCTTTGTGCAACAGTAATAAAGGTGATCAGATGTCTGAAGCGATCGCCATATATCTAAAAGCTGCTGATTATTTGTAGTTTTCACAACATGACCTACTCTTTCAAGTTCACTGAAAAGAAAGCGCTGCATATCATTGCCAAGCCAGGCAGATGTATCACGCTCCAAATCAGCCCACGAGATGGTATTGAACTCATTTACAGACACTGTACCTCTTACCGGATATTTTTGGATTGTCTCAGAAGGTGTAAGGAATTCAACATGATCCCATTTGAGTATCTCATAAGGAAGCTGTTTAAGGAAATGAAATATACCTGTATCCTGCCACTGGTGTTCGCCAAAGGTCTCATAATCCATAAAAAGATTGATTGTCTCACCCTGACATGCAGCAACCCAGTTAGAATATTTTTCAGCAGTCACAGGCCAGTGTTTGAACCATCTGGCTGAGAATCGGTATGACATATCATCACTAAGAGAATAGTGCCTCAAAAGTATTGCAAGATTTGAGTCAGGAGGGCGATATATATGCTCCGGCGATTTCCATCCTTCAAGTATCCACTCGATTCCCTCTGCAAGCATCCCGATATAGCCCATCTTCTCTACAGTTTCTGCTATGCGATTATTATAGAGCAATTCCGTATTCCTAAAGACTTTTGGCTCAACGCCAAGCATCTCCTTTATCTTCTGATGGTTTAATTTTGCCTGTTCTATGAATTCCTGTCTTTGTACGTTTTTTCCCCAGAAAGCAGATAATGAATGATAATACGTTTCATTAAGGAACTCCACACAACCGGTTTTCGCGAGCTGGACAAAAGTCTCAAGTACATTCTTGTCAAAGCGCTCCATTGATTCTATGAACAGACCCGGAAGTGAATATGAAATCTTAAATTTTTTCTTCTGATTTTTATAGAGATCAATCTGCTCAAGCATAGTCTGATTTGCAGGGTAATAGCACTTATCTGAAACCTTTTTCAGAATCTCCCTGTTCTTTTTGTCATTGAATATTGCGCGCTCTAAATCTTGTGGTGTCTTACAATCTCTAGTATTTATATTGTGACCTGCCTTTAGGCGACGGGGTTGATGCACCTGAAAATAGAAACATACTGATGACATACTATTTGTTGTATTTTCTGGATTATTTATAGTTTATCGTTTCACTACAATAAATCTACAATTACCCTTCAACAAAGCATAGTAACTGTAATATTATATTGTCTCTATTTCCATTACACTGCGCCTTATACAGTTACATTCTGCTTCGAAATAAAACAGACCTTTAGATTCTTACAGAAATAATTACCGGACACAACAAACACCCAATTACCCGAAAGATATATATACTACTTCAATTAAAATGAATAAGTAATAACAAATGAATAAGTAATAACATAACACAAGTAGATGTTATGGTAAAGATAAATGAACGATATTAGATTATGGAGGGAGATATAAAATGAAATTTAGTTTATTTAAGACAAGGAAAGCCCAGTCAGCAACAGAGTATTTAATGACATACGGTTGGGCAATACTGGCAATAGCTATTGTAGGCGCATTGCTATATACACAGGTGTTTTCAAGTAAAAAATGTGCAGAAGGCGCAACAGGATTCGCAATATCAGGTACAATATATCCAGATGGTAATGAATACGCTCTAAATCCTACAAGTGGGAATCTAGATATTCTACTTAAAAATAATGTGGGTAAAGCTGTGACCTTGGTTACGGTTCAATGTGGAACTACAGCTGCTGTCGCAGACGTTACAGCTATAGCTGATGGTGCTTCTACAACGGTAAACGTAGCTGCTTGCGCCGGTGCGAACCCAGGTGTTGTAGGATCATGCTATAGTATGCCTATTGTAGTTACATATCAAACAGCCGCAGGTATTAGTTTAAAAGCAGCAGGAACACTAAACGGAAAATACTGATAGACACAATTTAATTTGAATTAAAGACGAAAATGCCAAAAGGCATTTTCACTTTTTCTTTTTTTATTTTTTGCGCGTTAGCTAAACTTCTTCACCATTGAGAAAGACAAAAACATCAACAACACAGGCAAAAAGATAATTGGAAACTCAGGAATCTCACCGCTTTGCACAGTCACCGTAGCCTCAATCCATTCACCATCCTCTGTTCGGACATAATACACATACTTAGTCTCAGGAATTGCCAACGGTGAATCAACCATAACCATTATAACTGCCTCACCACCAGAATCAGTCATCACAACTAACCCATCAGTATCCTCAAATACAATAGATATCTCATCAGAAGGATTAACCAAATACTCACAACCTCCACCATCAACATCCTTACAAATAAAATCATCAATAGTAAGATTATACACACCCACAGGAGTAACTGACACCACAGCAGAAACCACGCTTACAGGCGCAGCATCCACATTCAACGGAACAACATCAAGCGACAACGATACCTCATAATCAACAGAAATATCCATCACAGTATAACCAGCAGGAGCGCCAACTTCAACCGGATTCTCATTGACAGACATATCATTCACATAAACATAAGCCTCATCCCCCTCACACGCAGCAGACGACAAAGAACAATCCGTATCCATAGGAACAATCAAATTATAACCATCATAAGACGAATAATTCCCCATAGTATAACGCGCAAGCTCAACCCCACCAACTTCCAGAGAGACACTATAATCTGTATCCTCCGAAGTCAATAAAACACCATCAACATACACTGCACCTCCAAAAGTATGAGACGATAACGGAACAGCACACACAAACACAGCACTCGCTAGAACCACGAACAAAAAACCAAACACAATTTCAATGCTTTTCACCATAATCACCCAATCATACATCAAACAACCCAATCACAACCAGTACTATTGACATTTATCCAATAACCATAACCAGGCTCCATAACATGCAAATCATTCAAATGCGGAAACGGGTTATCCAAATCATACCTATACCAGTCACCACCATCATACTGCCACACAGACGTATAATTTCCTTCAATAGAACTCATCGCATCTATAACACTCTGGGAAGCAAGCGCATTATACCCCACAAGATTCCACCCATTAGTCAAATGCACTGTATCCTCCACCAATGAACCTTCGATTGTCACAACATCATCATCAACCATATTTATCCAATAACCACGACCAACCTCAAGATCATACAAATCATTAAGATGAGGAAAAGGACTTTCAAAATCATACCTCTTCCACAAATCACCATAATATGTCCACACAGACACATAATCAACCTCATCAGGCGGAAAGACAGAAAACACACTCGTATTATCAGGCTGCAAAGGCAGACTAATAAGATTCCACCCCTCATTCAACGAAAGACTAAACACCTGAACACCTAAATCCACAGACACCAGATCAGGATTAAAACCAAACTTTTCAGCACGAATAATCAATTGAGTCACATTAAACGATGAAAACTCAACAGTACCGTTTTCATCTGTCTTTAACGCATACCCATTCACTATAATATCCGCACCCTCAACAGCACCGCCAACATCAGTCTTCACTGTAATCACAGTAATATTGCCAATAGTCTCAGTCTCAATCACAAGACTGCTTTGCCTACCTACAATAAACAGTGTCTCACCATCCACAACACAATATCCCTCTGCAACAGGTTCAGCATTCACCATATAAGTACCACTATGTTCCGGTATAAACAACTCAGAATCAATAACCTCGCCAGCAGGTGTCATAATACTCAATACATATGGAAACTCAACAACATCAAGAGTAATATTCTTCACAGTGACGATAACAGTCACATCTTCCCCCAGAGTATAGATAGGTTTATCTGTTGCTGGAAACGCCAGCAATGTATCAATTGCAGTCACAGTAAAACGCGCAACAGTATAATCAAGCACATCATCACTAGAATTCAGGATAAAGTAAACCTCATATTCTCCTGGCGATGTCAACTCAAAAGCCAACTGTTCTGTTGCTTCTTCTCCAACATCCAGCACAGAGATATCAATACTACCTGTCAACTCAGGATGCGCACCAAAGTAGTCCAGTCTTGAACTTAATTGAGTATTACCCGTATTATGGACAGTTACATCAAAAACAACAATATCTGGATCATAAAACTCATCAGAATCCACCATAACAAGACCTCTCATACTAATCTCTGAACCAACACTCAACGTAGTATAATTCTCTGCAAGAATTGTTCCGAAATTTGCAAGATATACCCGTGGAACATGCCAAGTTTCATTATAAATCGTAAAATTATATTCTCGAATTGTATTACCAACAGTAACATTAAAAATGTCTTTTATTGTCGTATTCGCTTCAGGCACAGAAACCAAAATCATAGCATCTTCAATAGAAACATCTGAATGAATATTAACCATCAGATTCACTATATCACCAGCATTATAACTAAAATTATCTGCATCAATACTAATCCGGATTTCCTGCGACTCTCCATCAAATGACTGGAACCAGCCAGTATTCAAAGACACAATATTCCTCTTCTTCGGCACTGAAACAACAGAATCAGACTTCACATATTTGAAATCTCTTATTTTCCCATCAGGAGACGTAGTAACCAATATATTCCCTTCTGGAACATACAGACCACCCATTACAGACATAGGAACACTTACACCAGCAGAATGATATACTTGAGCAATATCGTATACAGCATCAATAGCATTCGCATGCTTTTCATTAATATCCTTTGCCAGAATATCAACAGATACCACCATGCCCCCGTCAATCGCCCACGGAGCAACAGATTCAATAGCATCAGCATAAGCCATATATATTTTGATTGCCTTCACTATCACTGTAACAGTCACAGTAGACACAGGTTCAATCATAATCTGAATATCACCATCTTCATCAGAATCTTCAGACATCCATCCTATAGCTGTAGGAACAGTCAGAACAGAATCCGCAGTTACACGCGTCATGTCCCAAAGCCATAAAGGATTATACTTTCCCAAAAGCCACGGCGGATTCAGAGACTCTTTCTGTCTCTCAGAAAATGTATCCAGCGTAGGTTTTGAACTAATCTCATATCCAAATAAATCTCCAATATACAATCGAAATATTTCTTCCTCACCGGTATTTTCTATAGCCTCTTTACCAATCGAAAGAATCTCATTAATTTTCATTGCCCGATCCCGTGGATAAGATGGATAAAGATCTATTTTTGCACTCTGCGTTCGCGCATCTATCAAATTCTCCTTATCACTACAGAGCACATAATGCAGTGCTGGTTTCATCACCCGCCTATTAACCGTTTCAACTATCTTTTCATCTTCCGTCAATTCACGAGATTCAAGAATAGCATTTCTCACATTAGTTACAAAATTCAACACAGAATCCATATCATCTAAACAATTACTGGTTTCCGGATCAATCACCATAAGATAGCCTTTAAACCTTTCAACCTCATCAGTCAATATATTTCCAGTATCTTCTAGATTATCACGAAGATGGTTCAACATATCACCCACAGTGATATCCTCTTCCAATCCCATTCCAAGAATAAGTGTATAAACATGATTTGTCAGAGTAGAAGCTGACTTATTCGATATCTCATGGAGTTCATACTTTGAGTAGGTATCAAGATCATCAATTCCTTTTGTTATTGATTGATAAACCTGCGGATCATAGATAATAATATACCCCCTATAAGTACTATCCCATGTTTCCACAGCTAAATGGCATAATCCCTTATCAATCGTGGCAGTGTCAATAGAGAAAATAGCATGCTTACCATAAATTGTCTGGTGAAATATATCCATACTAACAGTTATATCTGTCTCAACATTCGTAAATACCTCGACAGTAAACGCAATACCAGATAGAACATCTTCCGGATGAATAACCCGTATTATTGATCCTCCGTTAACAGATATAATATGCCTCTCAACTGCTTTAAAGCCATCTAAATCAGTCACAATCAATGTCACCAAATAGTTCCCACCCATAGAATATATATGTGTGGTATTTTGAGTATTTGAGGTCTTGCCATCTCCAAAGTCCCAATTATATGACTGAAGAGAATCACCTTTTGGATCGTAGCTAGTTGAATTGAAGTATGCAGTCAAACCATAAACCGTATGTGTGAAAGAAGCAACTGGTACTATTTCCAGAACAACTGCCATCTTCTGTTCTTCCAGTTCAGACTCATCTATAACTGTGAATTCAGTATCTATGATATAAATTCGATTTGAAGGATCTAACTGAGTTGGAGAGTTACTTGCATTAAGAACCTCACTGTTTGGGCTTGAAACAGTTGCATCTGCTACGTAAAACTCCGCGTCAGTAATATGACATATAGTTGAAGGATCAAGTTGAATGGGTGCTGTGTCTACATCAAGAACCGTACTATTTGGAGTATTTGCGCTAGAATTGACAATTACAAATTCTGTATCAATTAATTCGACTTCAATAGCATAAGCTGGCGCTATCAATAAAATAAGTGCAAATAGACCCAATATATACGCGATTTTTCCCATATGTGCTCTTCCTCAATACGATATTTATACCTGTTCAACTTATCCGGATTTATAAAGTAGAGCCACAACAGATTTCAAAGTTGCACGACCAGCACTCACCCAACCACTATCTTCCATATAAACAGTATGTCGTATATCTCTCGGAAATGTACTAATATCAGAAGAATATTTCATAGAATTATACAAACCCACACCAAAACTACTCGAATTTTTATTGTAATACTCCTCGTAATTCATCTTTACGATTGCATAATTAGGATTATGAGCATAGTAATTTTCTAAATACGATGTCCACAAAAACTCTGATTCATATAGCGTAATTCCAGAAGGTATTAGAAAGTGATAGATAGTAGAAGAAATCCCTCCCAGACAAAGCGTTCTCCCACCAATCAATAATCTATCCGCATTTGGATACTCATAGCTGTAATAACCCACACGATTTTTATCATAAATTGTCCCCATTCTATTAGTTACACGCCAAATCGCCTGACCAAGAGTTGTATCAGGTGGATAAAAATGCTGATCCACCCGATCCCAAAAAATCATATCACCCATATCCTGCTCATTAGTAAGCCATACCGCAACCCATCCATCACTCTTCACCCTCACATTAACATCAGTAGAAAACGGAACTCCAGTAACAACACCATCTATAACCTCAACATCCAATCCCTCACCAGTATCCCTCCCATTACGATAATTATGCCATATAGTAATCGTCCCCTCAACATACTGCCCAGTAGATTCCCTAACAGAATCAAACTCCTGTATCACTTGCGACAAATCAACCTCAGGCAGCATCTTATAATAAGCCATAATATAGATATCAGAAGTATCAATCTGATTACCTGCACTCGCACTACCCGCAAGCATAAAAAACCCAAATATTACACCCAACAAAAAAATAAATCTCATATACATCATCCTCCAATAACCTCTTTAGGCGGCTCCTTAAGCTCGATAATCACAGAAAATCCATCATCCAGAGACTCATTAACATTCAATCCTTGCTCAGACACATTCCCAGTAACATTAGAAACACCAACAACATCTCCACCTGAAACATCCTGCCCTGTACAACCAGACAAAACAACCACAAAAAACATCATCGCCACAAGCACTCGAACCATATCACATCAACTCAATCCCTAAGGATACCAATGTAAGAATCAGCCAACTTTAAATAATAACTCTGTTCCAAAAAAAGCATCAAAGCCACTTAAGCCTTCTAAAATACAACGCAAGAAAAACAATAGTCAGAACCATAACTCCTATAATAACATAAAACCCATACACATAATCCGAAAGCGGCAGATACACAAAATTCATCCCATAAATACCGCTAATCAACGTCGGCACCATAATAATCGCAGCAACAGCAGTAATCTTCTTCATAACCACATTCAACTCATTAGAAACAATAGTCGACTGCATCTCAAAAAGATTATTGATAATATCCCTCTGAATCTTCACAGCATCAATCAACTCCATAGTATCAAGATACAGGTCCTCAAACAACTCAACACACTCACCCCTAAAAGGCTTCAGATACCCTTTTCTGAGCACCTTCATAACCTCAAGATTAGCTGAAAGAGCACTATGGAAATAAGCAAGAGTCGTATTCAGAGAAAGAATCTTCTGCACATTCTCCTTACTGAAATCAAAAATCTTCTCCTCAATAAAATCAGACGTATCCCCAACCCTATTGATAACCCCCAAATATTCCTCATTAATCTTATCAATAACACTAAAAACAACACCGGGAGCATCCTGCCTGAAAATAAATTTCCCGCGCCCATAATTCAGCAGCTTCGCCAGATGCTCCACACTCTTAACAGACTTCCTGCAAACAGTTATAACAAGATTCTTCTTGATAATGAACCCGACAGGAATAGTAACAACATCATCATCCTCATGAAAAGGTGCCCTGTAAACCACAAGAATATAATCCTCACTCTCAATCCTCGACCTCTCAGTCTCATCAAGACAATCCTCAAAAACCTCAAGATCAATCTTAGCCATCTTCGACAGATAATTAAGCTCATCAGAACTAGGATCAACCACCTGAACCCATGTAAGCCCAGACCTCAAACCAACATCATCCAGACGCTGTTCAACCACATGATTATCCTTTAAACAATAAGCGTGTACTGCCATTCATAATAAATGCATTTCATACTTTATAAAAATATTTGAAATCATCACTCATAGTTTCAGATGCTGTTGTATGATGAGCGGACATTATAGTTCACATCGTTACTAAATGGACAAATATAACCATACTAAATCGCATCAAGCGATTTATGTATGCGTGAAAAACCATAACACTCATGGTTTTTCATAGCAAAAACCAAAAGGCGTTAACTATCCGGACGAATCTCAAAGATTCGCTGGATTTACGAAATGATCACCCATTTCGAATGACTAAAAATCGAGAGACTCGATTTTTGTCATCACAAAAATCCACCCAATAATGTGGATTTTTAGTGATTTCGAAAATTGGAAATTGTGTAGCAATTTTCAAAAT
>DAOWAN010000180.1 GCA_030634545.1 Candidatus Nanohalarchaeota archaeon | reverse complement strand
TTCTTCTTTCGCACCCTTTATATTTTTTAAATTGGAAAGAAAATCAAGAGTATCATTAAATTTATCTTCTGGCATAGATGAAAATTTTTCCCAAAATTCATCGTCGATATTCATTTTGTCTATCATATTTGCAATAGTTGTTTGTTATCTATAAATAATTTCCCAAAAGTATCTTTGGTTATATCCTTTTAAATAAGTCTTTTTCTCGAAGAGAAAGACTATCTATCCGCAGGACAATGGAACCCCCGTCGTCGTTTAAAGTAAGAAAAAATTTGGGAGAGCGAAGCGAACCGTTAAATCATAGTTAGAATTAGTCGCTTTAGCGATTGATTTGTTTATCCGTTCCCTTTGCCGATTTAACGAAGGCAACAACATAGAAATTTACGGAAGTTTCGAAGAAACGCACCTAGAAGGCGGGTTTTTAAATTGCACATAACATGTATTTGTATTAGGCGCATTTTAGAATTCTAATCACTAATTTACACATTGAATGTTGAAACATTTAAATCTTTCTCTCATATTTTCGGCATGCTCCGCGCAGAATTACATTCGTAACTCTACGCGAAACCACAGGGTGATGGTCATAGCCTCTCACACCTGCAGCCAAATCATCATGCTATGGAGGGGACAAAACATGAACTTTTGGAACATTTATACAGACTGTACTGCCAGTTGCCTTTTGAACTGCACAGCAATCGTTTCTCTCACAAAATCATCTATCTGAATTGAATCAAAAGCAATCTTGTCATTGAATATCCTGTCTTTCATAAGGCATATTGCAACAGTTTCCAAAATTCTTCTTGCAAGACAGCCTCTGATTTTTGCTTTTGCAACCTTCTTTGACTGTGGGTCAAGGTCCTTTATTTTCATATTCCTGTTTGCATAAATCGCAGCAAAAGTTGCACTGTGAAGCTTTGCGCCCATCCCTGCCTGATGCAAATAACATCTCAGATATTTGCTACCCATCTTCGACATCCTTGAGCATCCATCTACTTTCCCAGACTGCTTTTTCAGCACAATCATCCCTGCAAACCGCACGATGCTGCTTATCTTTTCAAAGTTCTTTATGTCTCCGAGTTCTGAAAGGATACCTGCAGAGAGCTCAATACTTATGCCCCGTACCGAGTTGATTACCTCTATTTCTCTTCTGCAATAATCCTTTTTTGCCTCTTTTCTTATCTCTCTTTTTATCTGTTGAACCTTCTTTTTCAGAAACTTATACTCATCAATGTGGTACTGCACATACCGAAGATACCCTTCGATATCTTCTTTGACTCCAAATGATTCTTTTGCAAGATCAATTATCTTTGATGCGGTATCTTTTTTCCCGAACCCATGTGCTATCCTGTCAAGTTCCTCCTGGACTTTATCCACATCTGCTATTGCAATATCATCCGGTGTAGGATAATTTTCAAGGATAAATATTGCACTATCACAAAAGTTTCCGGTAAAATACTGCGTAAATTCGGGGTTGATTATAACCATCCTCGAATGCAGTCTTAATGCCGCTCTTGTCATATCGCCTTGAAGTTTCTGCCAGCACCTGCACAATTCCCTCAGCTTCAGATATTTCTGTTTCATCTGCTTGATATTTTTGTGCTTGCCGTCAATCAGGAACATGCAGATACCCTTTGCATCTATTGGATCTGTCTTGTTGCCATAATCATCAATCTGTTTGTAAGCGCTTGTCTTCAATGGATTGATGACCACAACTCGATATCCATTACTGACAAGATATTTTTGCATGCAGATATGGTAATTGTTTGTGGCTTCCATCCCGATAATGACATTCTTTTTTTGCGTAATAGATTCCAGTTTCTTTACCAATCTTTTTGCATCGTTTCTCGCGTTTCTAACCGATCCTGTTGAAAGAACCACACCGTCCTTTGTTGATATATGATATTGGTGTTTTTCAAGTGCGCAGTCAATACCAACTACTACGTCTACTTTCGTTTCTGTTCCTGTTTTGTTTGTCATGTTTTTTTCCCTCCATAACATTTTTAAGGAATGCCTGCGTACTATAAGATAAACTTGTATGATGGGTCGCAACCAAGTTGAAACTCCTGAGATCTGGAGGTTAGGTGTGCCCGGCTATACCATAATTGTTCTTGGGTATAGTACAAGTCTAATCTAAGCGTGGGCTCTTTGAGGGTGCTTTTGCACCCCAAAGGCCTAAATAGACGTTCAGACTTTAGGCATCCATAATACTGGATGAAGATTGTGGTTTATTAGAATTCGTGGTTTACGCCTAATTGTATATCTAAGCGGACTTTTTTATGCTTTATGCGCTATTTCAGGGTGCTAAAGCATACTTTTGTCACATAATACCTCATTCTGGGTGATAAAGCGCACTTTTGCAAACGTAACCCTAATCAAAGAATAAAAAGAAATAAAGAATGGCGCCATTGCGCCACACTTTCAAATAATTAAAGCAGATTTTACATCATTCCGCCCATGTCTGGCATTCCGCCTGCGCCAGGAGGCATTCCGCCGCCGGATATCTTGGATGCGG
>DAOWAN010000077.1 GCA_030634545.1 Candidatus Nanohalarchaeota archaeon | reverse complement strand
TGCAGTAATCCCAGGAACATTTCCCGCGGGCACCCCAGAACAAGAAGCCCCACCCCCTCCCCAAACCGGACGATACATACGGCTTGTAGCGCTATCATCGCAACCATATTCAGAGGTAACAGTAATAAGGGAACTGAATGTGATAGGAGCTAAAATAAATTCATCTTGCCAAGACAACGACAACGACGGCTATGACAATTGCAATGCGCGCGAAACAGGCGATGACGGCAAAGCAATAGACTGCGATGATAATAACTCAGATATTCATCCAAACGCAACAGAAGTATGCGGGAATAATATTGATGATGATTGCGACGGCAATATTGACGAAAATTGTGATGATAATTTTAGTATCATCCCACAAAACAACTGGAAACTTTTATATGTAAACAGCCAAGAATTAGTTTCAAAAGATCAAAAAGGAGAATACGCATTTGATAATAACAAAAATACTTTTTGGCACTCAGAATGGCTTGTAAATAATCCTGATGCATTACTTCCTCATGAAATACAAATTGATCTTGGTTCCACACATGATATTTCAGGATTTACATATTTGCCAAGAACAGACGGTGGAAACGGCAACATCAAAGACTATCAATTCTATGTTTCAGACAACACAGCAGACTGGGGACAGGCAGTAATCACAGGAACATTTCCCACGGACACATCAGAGCAAACAGTGTCATTCAATCCCAAAGTTGGAAGATATGTGCGAATTGTAGCGCTATCATCGCAACCATATTCAGAGGTAACAGTAATAAGGGAACTGAATGTGATAGGAGCGAAAATAAATTCATCTTGCCAAGACAGCGACAACGACAGTTTTGACACCTGCAATATCGGCGAAACAGGCGACGACGGCAAAGCAATAGACTGTGATGACAATAATATTGATATTAATCCGGGAAAGGATGAAATATGTGATAATAACATTGATGATAATTGCGACGGCAATATTGACGAAGATTGTGGGTCAGTTAACAGTATTAAGTTAAATGGTGTTGAATTAGTCGGTTTAGATATGGTGCCAACGTCAGCATTAAATATTGATGGCAATAATGAAATATGTATAAAAACGAGTGAAAGAGATACTTACCGCTTGTTGCTTGCATTGCATATGCATGGAATGACATATAGAGAGCTTGATATTTGGCTTGGCAGTGGTACTGATCTTTGCAAACAGTTCAATATACCTGATGAGAAGCCTGGAGATATGAGTTTATTATTTAAAAATCAATATAATATTCAGGTTATTAAGGGAGCATATTCAGTCCCAACAATAAATTATATTCCATATTATATTTTAAGATTAAATCTTGATAATCCCGAATATGATTTGTCTAATTCAACATTAAATATACCTTTAGTTGAGACATATAATGGAATTGACATATATTCAAACGCAAATACTTTTGAGATTAACACAGTTAAAGAGGTCATTGATTATAGCCCAATTCCGATGCAGACTAAATCAATATATCTTTATGACATAAATACGCAATATGATGTAAATGTTAATGCATTTCCTACTGGCGGTAATTTTAGGGCATTGTCAAATTTTAGAACATTAGGGCTTAAAGCGCAATCAGAATCTATGAATCAAAACGGTATTTTGAATAAACATAAAAGCACAATACTTCATGAGTTGGCGCATGTTCATACTTCTTGGACATTGCATGAATGCAGTGGTGTCACGGGTATTGATTGTTCAAATTTGAGTCTTAGTCATGATGACGATCCGCGATTTTATGGGTATCAAGTTGAAATATGTGATTATGATTTTGCAAAATTAACTGGCGGCTACCCTAGTTGGTATTCAATGAAAAATTCAAATGAATATATCTCTGAGCTTGTAGAGTTTGTTTTTGAAGTTTATCTTAATGGAGAAAGTATAAATGTTGAACATATCAGTCCTGATATGAAAAAGAATATTGATCTATTAAATTCATTGAATTATTTTAAACCGGAATTATACGCAGCTGTTAATGATCCATCAGGAATATTGCCTTCAACAAGTAAATATCGATTGTTTAGCAGTGATTTCCCGATTGACGATTTTCGTGGACATCCGGTTTCAGAATTTCCAAATGTTATTACAGTTAATGGTATAACTGTATTTGAAAATGGCGTTCAATTAATAAATGAATTGTCTTATGCTGAATCTTTTGAGGTATGTGTTGACTTTGTGCCCGAAGGAATGCAAGGAGAATATTTTGACAGCGTATTTGATATTTATTTGAAAGAGGGCGTAAACTATTTACAAAAGAGAGGCGAATATGTTGATAATATTAATAACTTAAAATGTAAAACTGTAGTTAAACATCCTGCTACTCTACCAGTAGAAGAAATACTTGTTATGTTTAGCAATCAACTTGTTGATGACAGTCAATATTATGGTGGAGGGAATGCTTTGCGAGGGGGCGATTACAGAATTGCTATCCAAATAGATTCCAATTGTCTTGATTTTGATAAGGATGGATATGATAGTTGCGCGATAGGCGAAACAGGTGATGACGGCAAAGAAATTGACTGTGATGATAACAATATTGATATTAATCCGGGAAAGGATGAAATTTGCGGAAACAGCATTGATGAAGATTGCGACGGCTCTGATCTGGAATGTCCTGTTGTTTGTGTTCCTGACGGATGCAATAATAATTGTCCGATCAATTGCGCAGAAACAGATGATCCCGATTGTGGAACAAGCGGTTGTTGCGGAGACGGGACTTGTGATTCAAGTGAAGATTGTTTAACTTGTTCTGATGATTGCGGTATTTGTTTAACAGAAAATACGAAATTATCTTCAAAATATCCTTCAAAACAGGCATTTCTGATATCAGATAAAAACTGGCAGGATGTTTTGCCTTTGGTTCCTGTCACTGTTTGGACAGGCAATGAAAATTGGTGCCAGAGAGGCTATGGCACTCCTGGAAATGTTTGCGTAAATCCTGTTTTAATTTATCATGAAGAAGATTCTGGTTTTGACGCAGATTCAATAATCTATTTTATGCAACAATACTCGCCTGATAAGTTAACTATAGTAGGAGATATTCCTCAAGATTTAAGCAATCTTTTAATTGCCGAGCAGGATTTTGGCGCAGGTCTATCATCTGACCAAATAAATTCAATCACAACAAATGATTATTTTTCTTACTGGGTAAACTATAATTCAATAATATATGTTGAAGATAATTATGAATTAGCTTTATTAGCGTCAACTTACGCTTCATTAGTTAACGCGCCATTAGTAATACAAGGAACTGTTAATGATGCTGATAATATTTTTGTAGATAAAAATGTAATTTGTATTGGTAGTGTTATTAGAGATTGTAATGAAAATTATGATTTAGAACAATTACAGCAAAAATATGTTGATATGACTAATACTGATAAAATTATATTAGTTAATCCTGATGACTTAAACACAAGAGTTGAACAAATTTTATATCCGGAAAAATCACTTTCAATTAATGAACTTTATAGCAAAACTTCACTTGCCGCTCCTATTTTAGCAGGTGCTAAACATGAAATTATTTTAAGCATTGGTGCAGTGCATGTTATAGTAGTAGATAATTATATTAAAGAAAAAATTATTAATCTTAAATTAAATCCAAATTATTTAACCGTGATGGCTGCGCCGAACGCGATTCAATATAAGCAATATATGTTGAATTTAATTGGTCTTAATACTTTTAGAGCGACTGATCAAACAGTATATAGTGATTTTGATTCTGATGGAATGCCAGATATATCAGCTGGAAGAATTCAGGGTATGACACTTTCAGATGTTTCAAGTTATGTTGCAAGAGATTTATTTTATGAATCTATTGGGAAAAGTAATAATGTGGTTTTTATGGCTTCATCTTTTAATTCAGGAATAGATGACGCAGAAAGTTTTTCTCATTCTTTTGAAAACGCAGGATATAATTCATATTGCGCTATATTGCCAAATGTAGGATATGGAAGCGAAAAAGATTGTATTCAGTCTTTTGATCATTTAGATTGGATTGATAAAGATTTAATAAGTTATGACGATCATGGTTTCTCTACATGGGCTGGAATTAGTTGTACTGATATTCCCCTTCTTAGTAATTCAATTATATTCAATCATGCTTGTTCAACATGCTCAACATATAGCGCATATTCTTTTTGCAATCGCGCCATAAGACAAGGCGCTTTAATTCATATAGGTGCAGTTAAAAGCGCATGGTCAGGCAATCCTCTCTATAAAGATACAATGAGTGGTGTTTATTATGACAATTTATCAATTGGTCAAGCGTTTATGAAAGCATATCCCAAAGCATATGAGTTAAGTTATCATAGAGATTATCTTTATTTTGAGACTACTCTTTTTGGCGACCCAACTTTGCGTTTAAATCCCGATTTTTTATTATTAAATCCATTAAGTTAAAATAAAATCCATAAGTGTTCGGTTAAGGAAATTCGTGGCTATATTGGCTGTTTTTTTTTCTTAATCCGATAGTCCCGTTTTTATATGTCCTAAAGTCCGTTCAAAATATAACTCATTTTGATATATCCAACAAGCAGCGATAATTTTCTACCTATATTTATAACCGATTATTCACTCGAAAAAACAGCTTATTTTTGTGCTCTTAAACCACAATATTATTGCTTAAAATCAGCATTGACAGGACTTTTTATCTCTTAACCGAAGGACATATGGTCTGTTGTCTTATTACAATTCTTGCGCATGACTCTGAAACCCTCTACCAGCACGGTCTTGTGATATTTACTGTACCTGTTTTTAGAGCAGTGATCCCCCATATGATATTTGCAGAACCACATTTTGGACTGTGTGCTAATGTAATAGACGACTTTGGTTCATACTGTTATGACGTTTCCCGGTTTGATTTTCGTCTGGAGATTACAACAAAACAGGAGTTGCCGTCGACATAGTAGTACATGGAAATATCTTCAAAAGCAAAATAAACTAAATCCGAATAAGATATTTATAGATACACCTACAATTAGTAAATGTTGTTTTGTTTTCATAAGGTATATTTCGTCATAGTATTATGAGATATACTTTGTGGAACCAAATAAGGTATCAACTATGATCTGCTATAAACGACACACCATAATCACCAATAAAATTGCGAACGGTCTGATAAAATGAAGAAATACAAAAATATGATATTTTTATTTTTAGCATTAATTTCAATTCTATTGCCTGCTCAGGTTTTTGCTTCCGTGTCAATAGATTTAGAGACAAAACCGCAATTCATCACTGGTGAAGATATTTCGTTTGACTATTATTTTTTATCTGATAAAGATGAGCAGATAGATTATTTTGTGAACATTGATTGTCCTAACGCGCCTCTACCTTTACAGGAATTAAAAAGTATATTACTTAAGAAAAACATACCTTTTAAAGAAGAATATGTATATTTAAGAGTTACTGATGAAATTGAACCGCAAATTTGTAAAATTTCCATATCAATAGTAGAGCCGCTATTAATTACTAAAGAACAAACCTTTGAAATATCAGCTAATCGCAGTTTTAAGTTTCAATTGTTTTCTTGCAAAGAAATATCTTGCATTGAAAAATCAAAAGTTTTTATATTAAATGATGATATTTATTTAGACTACATATCAGAAGTTGAAAACCCTGAAATAACCGCAAATTTAATTTATCCTGATAAAACAGAAAAGCAAATTACTTTGCCAACACAAATAAAAGCAAATCAGGTAGGAAATTATGAATTCGAAGTTGTTGCTGAAAAGCAGGATTATAAAACAATAAACAAAAAAGCTATGTTTGCCGTAATTGCTGCTCCCATGCAAATCAAATCATCGTCTATCTGCAACATAGATGGAGAATGCATCTTACCTGAAACAGTCCAGAACTGCCCGCAGGATTGCGTAAAAACAGATAATATGGACACAAAACTAATAATTATTGCGATAATCATGGGAATTATGATTCTTGCTGTATTTAACAGAATTAGAATCCGCAATAAAAGCTAGTATAGTTAAGGTCGTTACTAAATGGACTAACTGCATCAAAAACCAATAGACCTTAATCTATCCGGGGAAATCGGAGATTTCCTGGATTTCGCAAATCGTACCGATTTCCTATATTGCGAAATTAGGAATTGGGTAGCAATTCCGCAATCCTAAAATTGCATGGCAATTTTAAGGATATGGAAAAGACATCAGTCCAAATAGTTATGTCTTTTACTATATATTTATTCACGCTATGTGGCATTTTCAATGCGCTGAGGCGCATCACAATCACCGGACTCCACTTTTACTAAAGACTCAACCATCAATGATTTATGAAGTTCAATAAGTTTTTCCACAGCAACCTTATCCAGATTTATCCGAAACATCTGCGATTTCCCGACTTTCCGGGTATAAACTATAATTGACAAATCAACAAGTTTATCCCATATCTTATCAAGCGTATTCCAGGACACATTAGCGTTTTTTGCTATATCCTGCTTATTATAATCATACTCCCTAAAGACAATAAGAAAGTCAAGCACCCTGATTAATGGGGTATCACCCAAGAATTCTATAATCCCTGTCCCATTTTCATCCATACGCCAACTATTGCCCATACACACATATAAAAATTCCACAACCCCAAAATATCAGTAATCCAAAAAAACACATAAAAATGTGAGAGTTTCAACGTAGTTGAAAGACTTCGAACGTGAGTGAGATGAGTTATGCCCATAAAATCCTTCATATTCGACCTTGACGGAACCCTGATAGACGCCTTTCCCGCATACGAAAAATCCTTCAGGCACACAATAGAATCCACAGGAAGAACATACGAAAAAGGCTCCCTGGAACTCCTTTACGGTCAGTCAGACATAGAAATCCTAAGACAGCTCCTGAAAAAAGACAAAATAGACAAGGAAACAGAACACCTCATAGAACAAAAGCGCACATACTACCTGAAAATCGCCCCTCAATACATAAAAACTGTCCCCTGCGCATACGAACTAATCAACATCCTAAAAGACCGCAGCATAAAAACAGCAATCGCCACATCAGGTCAACGGCAAGCAACAGAAATCGCAATAGACAAACTAAAAATAAGACACCTTCTCGACGCCACAATAACTGCAACAGAAGTAAAAAAAGGAAAACCAGCTCCTGACTTGTTCCTGAAAGCCTCAGAGATGATAAACATCCCCACAAAAGAGTGCATAGTAATCGAAGACTCAACCCACGGCATTGAAGCCGCAAAACGCGCAGACATGAAAACAATAGCCGTATCGGCCGGCAAAACCCCTATGCGCGACCTGAAAAAACTCAACCCCGACTACGCCCTGGACTCCCTGTGCGAAATAATACCTGTACTTGATCGCATCATAAACGCGCCATGATGCAGTCACCTGACACACTTACACATCAAAACACCACAAATATAAAAACAAACCAAAACAAAAAATACACATGAACCGCGCAGCATTCTTCGACATAGACGGCACATTAATCAAAAGCCAGATCATCTTCGACTTCCCCCGCCACCTCCACAGCGCAGGCATGTTCGAAGAAAGGCACATTCTAAACATACTAAAAATCATAGCAGAATACGAACTAAACCTCCTTACATACCGTGTCGCAGGCACACAAATCCTGAACATCTATGCGCAAGCCCTAAAAAACCAAAAACAATCAGAAATACAAGCCCAATCAACCATCTTCACAGAACACCACATAAAAAAGAAATACCCATACACCGACGAACTAATCACACTCCTGAAAAAACACACAACACTAATAGCCCTAAGCGCATCACCATCTGAACCAGTACATGCCCTGAAAAAATACCTCCCATTCACCCACATCTACGCAACCGAACTGGAAACAAAACGCGGCATCTACACAGGCAAAATAAAAAACAACCTATTAGAAAAAAACTCAAAACAACAAGCGCAGCTAAAAATATCAAAAAAACTAAACATAGACCTAAAAAACTCATTTGCATTCGGCGACTCAGACGCAGACATAGAATACCTGGCAATGGTTGGTCACCCAATAGCCCTAAACCCCAACCATCACCTGAACGCCATAGCAGAACAAAACAACTGGTCAATATACACAAAAAAAGACCCTCTCATGACCAAAATAAAACAGATCCTAAAAGACAGCCCTAAACATATTTAAAAAACCACCACAAAACAAACATCTGTTGAGAACCATGAAACTAATAATTGCAATAACCGGCGCAAGCGGAACAATCCTCGGCATCCGCATACTGGAAGAACTAAAAAAAGCAAACATAGAGACCCACGCCGTAATCTCAAACAGCGCAAAAATAGTATCCAGACACGAACAGCCCTCAAACATCAACCTAGACCATGTCCCCGCAGCAAAACACTATCGGGAAACCGACATAGCAGCCCCGATAGCATCCGGCTCATACAAGACAGACGGCATGATAATCGCCCCCTGCTCAATGAAAACCCTCTCTGCAATCGCAAACAGCTATACAGACAACCTAATAACCCGCGCAGCCGACGTCTGCCTCCGCTACAAAAGAAAACTCATCATAATCCCAAGAGAAACCCCCCTAAACTCGCTCCACCTCGAAAACATGCTAAAACTATCAAAAGCCGGCGCATGGATACTCCCCCCAAACCTCTCATACTACCACAACCCAAAAACACTAGACGACATGACAGACTTCATAGTAGGAAAAGCACTCGACTGCTTTGAAATCAACCACAATCTATACAAGAGGTGGAAAAATGAGTGAACTAATCATGCTGAAACTCGGCGGCTCCCTGATAACCGACAAAACAAAGCCATATACTGCAAGGCCGGAAACAATAAAGCGCATAGCGAAAGAAATCAAAGAAGCAATAGACGAAAAGCACCAAAAGCTGCTCATCGGTCACGGCGGCGGCTCATTTCCGCACCAGTCAGCCACAAAATACGACACACACAAAGGCATAATAAACGCAGGTAGCATAAAAGGCATAGCTCTCGTCCAGAACGACGCAGCAAGACTGAACAGGATTGTCGTAGACGCCCTGATTGGCGCCGGCATAAATGCAGTCTCAATCCAGCCATCTTCATCAGCGATATCAGAGAACTCAAGAATAAAGACATGGGACACAAAACCAATAGAAAGATACCTTGAACTCGGCATTGTCCCGGTACCTTACGGCGACGTTGACCTGGACGAAAAACAAGGCTGCTGTATACTTTCAACAGAAGAGATCCTGACCTTTTTAGCCCAAAAGCTAGGCTCAAAAAAAATAATACTCGCCGGCAAGACAGAAGGCGTCCTGACAGGTGATGGCAAACTCATACCAAAAATCACCGAAAAAAACTTCAATGAAATAAAAGCGCACCTCAAAGGCTCCGACGGCGCCGATGCCACAGGCGGGATGATTCACAAGGTCGAGCGCATGTTAGAATTCGCAAAGCATGGCATCACATCCGAGATCATCAACGGCACAAAAGACGGGTATATAAAGCGCGCCCTTCTCGGCGAAACATCTCTCGGCACAAAGATAAAGTAAAATCTTCTTGAAAAAACTCAAAACAAAAAGCGCAACTTGAAATCGCAAAAAACTGCAAAAAAGGGAATCTTAACGCCCTCGTATATCAAGAAAATCAAGGTAAATTATAAGTTAATCATCTCAATCTATCTCTAAAAAATATCTCTGTTCTTTTGTATCTATCGAATCAATTTTTCCATTAT
>DAOWAN010000093.1 GCA_030634545.1 Candidatus Nanohalarchaeota archaeon | reverse complement strand
CTGTATAAATACTGATTAAGTTTCTTTTTGTGTCTATTGTTGCTTCAATATCTTCCCAGTCGTGATCGCAGATTCTTTCATTATAATCCCATTTTTTGCACTGGTATACCATTATCTTGTCTTCGTCTGTAAACTCTGTGTCTGAATAGGGTATTTTCAGGTGTGCACTTTTGAAAGGCAGTGCAACTTCCAAAACAACTATTTTTTTTGAGTCTATATCTTTTGGTTCAAAGTAATCGTATTGAATTATATTCTGGATCAATTCAAGGCTATCGTCGTTTGCGTTAAGACCTACGTTTATGAATTTTGTCTGGAACCAAGGGAATAATATTTCGATTGTGTATGTTGCGGGTGGAATCGTGGCAGAATAATATCCGGAGTCATCTGTTTTTATTTTTTCTTCAAAATCCGGCGATATCAACCTGATATCAATATTTGGTGCCGGGCTGCCTTTTGCGTTTATAAGAGTGCCTTTAAATGGGATAATAAACTGGACCGGAATGGATTTTGAACTTTTTGCATCTATGCCTTTGTATGTTACGTAAATGTCGAGGTCATAAGGTGTTCCTCTTGGTGCGCGCTTGGGTATGTTTATCAATAAAATCCAATCATCATCTATATGATCCACTTTTTCGATATTCACTTCCTTGCCGTCCAGTTTTGCCTTGAATCCTGAGATGTATGACTTGTCAATCTGGTCTTTTTTGTGCAGTACCTCAACTGTGACCTCGAGGTCTTCTGTATCGGTTAATCTGTATGGTGTGAAGAACGGCGGGTTGATTATATTTACGTTAAGCAGCGGCTTAATTTCAGTATAGCCATAGGATGTCAGGGGGAGGGATTGCCCTTTGTATGTTGCGGTAACCTTTAAGTCCTGCATACCGTAATCTGCAAAATATTCCGGGACTTTTGCTTTTATCTTCCAGTAATTTGATGAGAATACGGGTGTTCCCTGTAATGGAATATCAATGCCCGCAAGGTAGACTTTGAAGGTTGCGCCTGCAGAAATAGGCTCCTGATTGTTTTTAAATTCAAGGTTGATGTCCAGTACGTCGCCGGGATATGTTATGGGGGGCGCAGTAGAGACCAGATTAGAGCTTAACTCGTTTACTTTTAGTGTTGTGCTCTCGTTGATGGATTCGTTTGTGTGTGAATTGTTGCAGTATATGTCTATTATATAGTCGCCTGAAGGCAGTGTGTCTTCCAATAAAATGTTTTGGGTGTAATATCCTGAAGTATTATCCAAATCGATGTGAGCAATAGTATCGGTGTTGTCTTTTAAATCTGCCCAGGCATTGGCGCATGACCATGTGCAGTTTATGGTTATGTGATTTTGGGTTAACCATGATGCGAGGTTATTATCAACCCACATTTCCCGGGGAGTTATATCGCAGGATATTGCCTGAACTACTGATGTAAGATTAAATAAAAAGATTAATCCGAGGCATGTCAAATATATAGGCTTCATATTTATCCCATCATTGTTTTAATTCCTGTAATAATTTTTTTCATACGGAGGTTTTTCGGAGGTCTGTATTGTTGGCCTGCCAGGTCACAGGCGAGCTTTTGGAATTCTATTGAGGGTCCTGAATACGGACTGTAAGATATTATCGGTGTTTTTTCAAACAGGCTTCTTTTTACGTTAATGTCTTCTGGTATTTTGGATAATACTGGTGCGTCGCACATTGCCGTGATTTCTGTGTGGTTGAGCTCATATTTTCCGCCATTGTATCTGTTAACGATGATTCCGAGCACCAGTTTTTCCATGTCCAGGGCAACTCTTGCTACTTTGAGTGCGTTTGCCATTGTCTGTAGTTCGGGGGTTGATATAATTATGACTTCATCACAGGCGTCAAGAACCGATAGTGCGTCGGCGCTTAAGCCAGGCGGCGAGTCAATGAGTACGAGCCCGTCAAGGTCGTTTAGCGCAGGTTTTAATTCAGATAAGTCTGCATTGATGGATTCCAGAGATATGGAAGAGGGTATAATCTTCAAACCCATTGGATGAGTGTATACGGCCTTGTTTATGTTGTCTGTCCCTTTCAAAACATCCTGAAGTGTGGTGGAGAAGGAACAAATACCTATCTGAAGGCCAAGGTTGGCAACAGTTGTATCTGCATCAACGATTGTGACATTTTCGCCAAGCTGGTGGAGGGCCAAACCCAGGTTTATGGTTGTTACTGTTTTCCCTACGCCTCCTTTTCCTGAAACAATACCTATGATTCTTGATGTCATTCTTTTAGCCACCATATTATTCTTTTGATGCCTATCCTTGCCTCTTCGTATTTCCCCTCAAGTATTCCAAATGATTTCAGTTTGTAGCAGTGAGTGTTGGCAGTGGACCATGAAAGGGGTGCATTTTTTGCAATCTCGTAAGTAGAAAGAGGTTTTTTTGATTCTTTCAATGTTGCCTGTATCAGTTCATCTACCTTGTCTAATGAAATACCCAGCATCTCTATCATTTTATCTCCTGTTCTCCCTGTTAGAATATTTGAGTGTCTATCAACCTAAGTTATTATCTTGTGTCTCGGCATTTAAATATATTACTATAATTTAGATGATTATTATGGAGGATATCTATCGTATATTTAAGATAATAGATATATTACCCATAAGCCATATATTTATTATATCGATATGGTGAGATAGCATTATATGAATGTAGGAAGGTATAAATATCTTGTGGTGTCTGTTGTGTGATATATACCTATCAATCCAGAGGCATTGTCCGGATGGGTTCGGGTACAGACAAATCCGCATCAGTATTAATTTATAGAACACCAGTCGTGGTCAAAAATTGTTGCGGTCCTGTTGAACATGAATGGCTGAAAGTTTTTTTCTGAGTCATAATGTATTGAAAAGGGGGTTTTATTCCAGTTATGGCAGGCAAAATAGAAGTCATGCGTTGCATCGATGGGCATCCAGGATCCGCTTATCTTTACGAAAACATACCAATGATTGTACCCGTCTGCAACATAGGCTTTTATTCCTCTTGCATCCAGCAGGCTTGCCAGTAATAATGATTTTTCTGAGCAGTCTCCTCTTTTTTCTATTAATGTACGGTCAGGATTAAGTGTTCCGTCTGTGGGTTCATATTTTATGTTATGGTATACGAACTGGTGCAATGCGTAAACTATGTCTAAATCATTTTCCATACCAGAGGTTAAGTTATAGGAAAGCTCTTTTGTCATTGGAGTTGATTTTAACAAGCTTCTTAATTCTTTGTAATCAATGCAGTCGATTTTATGAAATTTTTCAACATAGGAATTGAATTGGCTTTTATCTTCCAAATGTTGGTGTGTGTCCAAGGGGATGTAAAATGAGTTGGCGGTTATTAGATTGTCAGAAGAATCTGCGATTGTTGTACTGCTGCTTAACATAATTGATGTGAGTATTATACAGAGACAGGATAAGATTAGATAAGTATTTGTTCGGCGCATATTTATCACGATAAAGTGATTAAAATGCGAGAGATATCTTTATAATAATATCCTATGACAGAAATCGTATGATATCATATACTTTGGCGAAGGTTTTATGGTTTTTTAGTGCATATAACGTATGACTCGGCAATCAAAATCTTCGAAAATTCTCTGTATATACTTGTATTTTCGAGCTTTTTCATCTGTGCTATTGTAGGAAAAAATGCATAGGATTTCCTAATGCTCACCAATATCCTATGAGTTTTTAGTTTTGTTTCTGTTGTGGCGCGCTTTTTTGGCTGCTTTGGGCTTTTTTTTCGCAATTTGTTCCGGCTCTTCTTTAATTATATCTTCTTTCAAATTTTTAGAAATGATTTTATCTATGCTATTTAGCTCAAGCTCTACAAACCGAGGTGATTCATAGACATCTTTGCCAATGATATTATGCCCATATAATCTCTCCAGTGCGAGAAGAACGTCTTGTGCGCTTTTTTTCTTTTCCTGTAACATGCGGACATTTTTTACATTGCTTAAGTTGGTAAGTTCTTTCTGGTATCCTATGAGTGATTCTCTATATGTCTTACTTTTGATATGGACAGATTCTGCTTCAGTTTTCAAAGTTCTTAAGAGTTCTTTTTCCTCTCCGATGACAGATTGCAGATTATTGAAATTGTGCTCGACAATTTTATCTTTGAACACAGGGTTGTCTAAAAAATCTTCTTCTGTCTTAAAAGAATTAAATACTCTTTGCTCTTGTTCTATGGATGATTCTAATTGTCCCAAAAATTTTTCATATATTTTTTCTTCCTCAGGATACGTGCCTTTTTGTGTCAAAGTATCCATAGGTGTGGTTTCTTGAGCCATTGGTTTTTCAAGGTTTGGCTCTATGCGGTATTTTGCAGATTTATCTTGCTGCTTTTCAGGCAGTTGTTCTTTTTTCGAATCTTTGTGTAATTTGAAAATATTTCTAATATATGACCTCAAGTGATTTAAAATCGTTTTATACCCGGATTCTTCTATCCGGGGTTTGTATGCCTGTCTCTTAGCATGAGTATCCTGGATTGCTGCTTTGGGCTGTGCTGATTTCCTGTGCTTTGATTCGATATGGTATTTTAAGGACTGATACTCTTTATTTTTAGGATATTTTTCTTTTTGAGTGTGCCTGTGTCTAAGATAAATATTTCCGAGATATAGTTTCAGGTTGTTCAGAATGTTTTTTAACCGGTGTTTTGAGACGTTAACCCTGGGGTTTTGGATTCTTCTAAAAGAGTTAAGAAGTTCTGTTTTAGCTTTAATTGATTTTTCTAATTGTTTTAATTCATTTTTTAATAATTCTATCTCACCTATTTTTCCCGGAATAACTCTGCCTTTGGAAGATTCCAGGAACATTTCTTTGGATTCAATGGATTTTTTTAAATTTTCAAGGCATGTTTTTAGCTGCTCTTCTGTGCGCTCGGCATAATCTAATTCCTGCCTCTTTTCAGATATCTTGCACTCTAAGATATCTTTATTTCTGGAGTGTTTTGATAATAAATCATCTGTGGTTTTGATGACTAGTTTTAGTTTGTATATTTTTTCTTTGATGTCTGATAGTTTATGATCTTTATGCGATTCTTTTTTTATGCCTCCGTTGATATTTTTCCTGTATAGATGTAAAAGGAATAATAGAATGTATATTAGAAGAATGAAAAGCAGTATTGAGGCTATTGCTCTTAGTATGAGTGTCATGAAAGATACTGCGGCGTCGATTGTAATATGACCTGTTGCCTCTCCCTCAGCATAGGTAAAAACAATTTCATGATCTGAAATGCCGGGAGGGAGGAGAACATCTATGCTTATTGTCCTGGTTTCGTTTAGATTTAATGTTTCTATGACTTCACTGTAGCCAAGAGTGGTTATTCTCGTGTTGAGATTGTGGAGGCTAATGTTGCATTTGTTTTTGATGTCCAGTTTTATTTGTGATTTTTTATTTGCTGTAACTTTGAAGTTTTTCGGGGTATATTCTATGCAGTCCAGGCTAATTGTGCCTCTCGGTTCATCCGGTACATGCACAGTAAAGTTTGCGGTCCAATTTTTTTGTGTTTCTGAATCAGAAACTAATACCCCTATGAAATAATCTGTGCCTGTGAAGTTGCTTAGTTTTACGTTAATGGCTTTTTGCTGGTTTGGGTAGAGGGTCCCGATTTGGTTGTCATATTCCAGGTTCAAAGATGGGGTGCTGATCAGTTCAAGGGTCAGGTTTTTTAGGGTAATGTCTCCTGTGTTCTTTAGTTTAATTGTTACTGTAACAGATGGCTCTACAGCTTTTACATGCAGGGGTGCTTCTATTGTTAAATTGATGATTTCTTCAGGCGAAATCGGGACATCTGCGGGTGCTGCTCCACTGCCAGGTGGGTCCGGAGGCGGGGGTGGCGGTACTTCAGGGATGGTGAAATCTATATAGGCTGCGGATGTTGATAATATTGTTCCTGCAGTGTTTATGTTTCCTGTGTCATTCATTTGTGGCTCTGGTTCTATAAACTCTATGCGCGGTATAAATATGAGAAGATGGTTCCCGGCAGGTATACCACTTGTGATTGTGATTGTAAAATTTGTTTTTTTGTCCTGCGGAGTTATCTGCATGGCCGGGGGAGTAAATGTTATGTATGGCTCCAGATAATTTGAGCTTGGAGTCGTCTCAAATGTCAGGTTGAGTGTGTAGGGGATATTGTTCAGGTTTTTTATCTCAAAAAGGAATGTGTCGGGGGTGGTCAAGTCTAGTGTGCCTGCTTCAATGCCTGGGGGGGAGATGCCGACTGCATGGGCATTTGCGACTAGTATGCATATTGATGTTATGAATATTAATGTTATTTTTTTCATTGTCTTACCTTTATCTTAGGGGATTATGTGAACTCCGGTGCCGGAACATGGATCTATTTTTGCGCTGTCGTAGGAGGTGATCACTATTTTTGCTGTGTAATTGCCTGGCTGTAATCCAACTGGCGCTCGCAGGCGAAAGTCCATACCTTCTATTGATTCGTTGATCATCAGGTCATCTGCAATGCATAATTCTTGATTCTCTTTTGTTTTATCGTCGTCATTATCGTCATTGTCGGGTATGTTTCTCCAGCCGGCACCAGGTATGTATATCTGAAAACTGCCGTTGACATGGGCTACGTCTATATAGTTGCTGTCGTTTTTTGTGCTGTTATCAAAATCTGATGAGGCGATGGTTATATCGACTGTGATTGTGCCCATGTTTTTCAAGGTGAATGCCTGTGTGATGCTGTCTGAGCCCAGACCGATGTCGTAGCCGGACTGGTTGGAGTCAGAACTCCTGTTGTAGGAGTTCCAGTTTCCGTCCGGGTCTATGGGACCAATCTGGAATATGAAGTCGATTATGGTGTTTGATGTGTTGTCTTCAAATATTAGGCATCCAGACTGGGGTATTATGGTTGCGGATGCTATGGGAGATGTGAATAGTCCTGTCGGGGTACGGGGCATGTAATCTGTGATAAAATGCATTGAGAGGGATAGAAATGCGAGTAAGGCTAGTGCTGCCATTAAATGGCTTTGTGAGTGCCCGTGAGCAATATGTGTTTTCATTTTCTTTTCTCCTTTTTAGTGTTCTGGTGTTTGAGGTGCTGTATCTTTTTTTTCAGGTTACCGGTTTCTTTTGTTATTTTTTCAAGGTTGGATTCTGCGGCATTGTATCTTTTTGATGCTGTTTCGAGGGCATGGTTCCTTTTTCTTTTTTTCTGTTGATGCGCTAATATGAGCAATACGGCGAGTAGTAGTATGAATATGGTTATTTTTGATGCGCCTGATGTCTGGAGGAATAATCCTGTCAGTCTGTTCCGGTCTTCTTTTATCTCAATTGATGTTTCTTCTTTTGCTATTTTGATGAATGTTCCGTTATATTTGCTATAGGTTACCTGTGCTTCGATAGTATAGTTGCCGGTTTGGGGCGCATCCCATGATTTTTTTATCTGGAGAGTTTCTGTGCCTTTTATATAGCCTATGGTGATTATTGTCCCTATCTTTTTTTGGAATTTGTCATATATGTGGAGTTCCAAGTCATAATCGATATCTTTTGTGCCTGTGTTTTCGGGTTCAATTGTTATCAGTACTGTTTTTCCTTTTGATTCTGCAACCAGGTTTCTGATTTGAATGTCACCTTCTGTTGTTTTTGGGTCCTGTTTGTCCAGAGGATATGTTTCCTGATTGTCGGGAGTACTGCCTATACTGATTGTGTCTTCTTCTTCGGGGGGGTCGGTGGGGTCCTGAGATGTTGGGGTTTGTGTGTCTTTTGAGGACTGGTCTTCCTGTGCCGGCTGGTCATCTTCATTTCGGGATTCTAATCTAAAGTTGTCTTCCAGAATGTTTGTTGTTTTGCTGTCGGAATAGCCAATGTATGCAGATGCCCTGTATTTGCCGGGTTCGAGAGATGATGTG